>NZ_FXUJ01000020.1:0-77585 GCF_900182865.1 Desulfonatronum zhilinae | reverse complement strand
TTATCCACCTTTTTATTCAGAAATATCTGGTTGTGCTGGGTCAGCGTCAGCCACCACAACTTGGGACGCAGCTCGGCCCGGTAGAAAAAGTAGGCACCGGCCTGGTGCATCTGCTCGAAGGCCGAGAGAATGCCGTGAAAGGGCAGATCCTCGCTTCCGGAAATCGAGCCCTTGATGGTGAACGTGGCAGGGTTCTGGAGCACGGTGGTCAGGTCGATGTCTTCCTTTTCGGAAACCAGCAGGATCTCAAAATTGTAGAGCGTGGAAAGCCCCTCCTCGCCGGAAAACCGAACCACGGAGAAGGTGTCCCTGGGCAGGGCCTGGCTGGTGAATGTGAAGGCGTTTTCTTGCAATTGGGGCATGTTGCAACTCCTTTGAGAGTGTTCCTTCGAGAGTGTTCCTTCAGCGGGCTGTTGGAAACTCCACCGATCGTGTTGCGAAAAAGATGAGGTGTCTGGTCAAAGAGACCTGATACAGGTTGCCCCCATACGCCTGGATTCCCGCTTCCGCGGGAATGTTTCGGAAATCAGGTGCGTCATTCAGCTCGTCATGTCGGTTAATTGCGGCTTTACGCGGACGGGAGGGAGTTCCAGAGGCAGGATGATCATTCTCCTTCCGGCCTGGTGATGGCCACGGTCAGGCTGTTGGGCAGGCGGGTGACCACGGGGCGATGGGCAGGCGGAGGGAGATCCCGGTTTCGGAAGTGAAAGACCAGACGCAGGTAGTCCGGATGTTCGCCGATGGTCACGCGCCGGATAAAGCCCTGGTCAAAATTGGTGGCGTGGGGGGCGTGGTTGGTCCAGCTGCCAGGCAGGTCCACCACCCAGACGGCGGGAGAGGACATGAAAAAGACCTTCGGCGTCGGCGCGGTGCGGTCCATGGCGAAATCGCCCTGGAACAGGTTTTCGTCCTGATTGATCTGATGAAAGAGCAAGGTGCCCGGATCCGCTGAGGTCGGCGCCGCAGCGGAGGGTGGCGGTGCTGGTGTCGTTGGCGGTGTGGGTTGGGGGGCAACAGCCTGTTCGCCGGACAACCTCCGGCCCGCGTGCTCCAGGGTCGAACCGACCCCGTGCAGAATTTCCTGCTCCACGGCAACGATCCGTTGTTCTCCACGAGCAAGCAAGCGCGGAATCTCCTCCCTCAAGGTCACCTCGCTTTTCGGGTCGAACAGCGCGGAAACCAGCCTCACATCCCGGCCCACGGCCAGTGAGAAGAAGGCCATGGCGCAGAGGGCGAAGGCGATCAGCATCAGCCACGGTGCACGGGAAGAATGAAGAATGCTCACTGTCCACCTCCGGCCGGAGGAGCGGCCAGTTCGGTCGAATCTGCCGGGGTGCCGGGTTGGCGCGCGGGCGTGCTCGCCCCGTTGCCTGGACTTGCGGGCGGGGGGGGAGCCTGAGTGGAGGCCGGGGGGGGGGCGGCTGACGCGGGCGGCTGCTCAGGCTGAGCAGCCTGGCCTGTCCCGGCCACGGTCTCCGGACGCAGCCCCCCGGCCCCGAGACCTGCGTAGCAGTAGGTCGCCTGACTGGGTACCCGCAAGGGCGGCAGATCCTGGATGGCCAGAACCGGGTCCACGTTGCGCATGGTGTAGTTGACCTGAATCCGCCGCACGTCCAGCCCTTCCAGGATGTTCTTCTGCTGGGGAAAGTCATCCGGAGTGTAAACCTTGCGACCGGCCCGGAAGTCGCGCAGAAAATCACGGAAGCCCCATTCTCCGGGCCAGGTCTGGGACAAGGTGGCTTCGCGGAAGTAGATCCGCAGGTCGACGTCGTCGCAGGTGGCGGGTTCCCAGGCAAAATCCAGCGAGTTCGGAAAGTTGAAGTTGTCCAGGATTTGAGGCTGGGCCGCGCACTGCAGGGTCAGCGTGGTCTGGTACGGTTCACTTTTGGCCTCTCCGTTCACGTTGGTAGGCAAGGTGGTAATGGGCACGACGTACTTGGGTTGAATCTGTTGCCTGCGTACCGAACCCTGATCCAAAAACGTCAGAAAGTCTTGACGAAATGGGAATGGGACATCCAGCCAGGTCATCGGCCCCCAGCCCTCCTGGGTCCGCCGTAAATAAGGCTGGCCCGTTCCGGACAGAAACGGCGGAACCACGCCCTGATCCCCGAACAAGGTGGTCCAGAGTTCCCGCGAGGGAATATTCACGGTCTCGGCGAGAACCTGGGATTCCCAGAGGTCGTTCACGGCGCAGGCTGTCTCGTAGGTGATCATGGTCACCAGAAAGATCAGCGGGCCTTCCACCAATTGCCAGAAGTCCCTCCAACCGACGGCCTGACCTTTGACCAGCAGATGCGAGATGTTGTTCACCGCCGCGATGGCGATGTCCTCTGGGGATTGTTCCCCGCCGAGCATTCCGTAGTCCTGGGAGGCGAAACGGTAGGCCGCGTCCATGGTTGCGGTGACCTGCTGCAAGGCTTTGAGCTGCTCCATGTATGTCTGGAAATGCTCCACCGCCGCGAGACTGTCATCCAGGTTGAACACCCGGGCCTCAAGCTGCTTGATTTTTTCGGAAATGCGCGCGTCCAGACTGGCGCCCATCTGCTTGGCCCGGTAGTTTTCGATCAGAAAATCGAACTCCTGATGAAAGCGATTGACCCCGGCGGGGTCGAAGCGGATGCCTGCGATGGACGCGTGCTCATCCCGCAGCCGCGTGATCAGGTTGAAATACGGATTGTCCAAAGTGGCCATGCTTGCGCTGGTCTTCAGCCAATCATCCCGGGTCACCAGCTTGTCCATGCCCAGGTCGAAATGCTTGTAAAAAGCCTCCCACTGATCAGCGAACTGGGTGGCGTACCATTGCCAGAAGGCTTGTTCGCGCTTGTCAAAGGCCTCCGGGTCCGCCGCGGTCAAGGCGACTTGTTCCAGGAGCTTCTGGATTTCACCCCTGCCCTGCTGGGTGTAGGCCCTGGAGACCCGCGGCTCGCCGTGGACCTGACCCAGGCCGACCCAGAAGTCGCTCAGGGTCACGTCATGCAGGTTGGGCCGGCTGGCGGCCCAGTCCGTCAGCCAGTGCATATCCTGGCCTTCGATCTCGATGATCCGGTTGGCCCACATCTGCATCTCCCGGCGCTCCCGGCTCAGAATCCCCGTGTCGCCCTCCCAGACGGCATAGGAGCGGTACATGTCCGGAAAAAAGGCGGCCACGTAGGGCAGCCGACCTCCGAAGGCCAGGGCCAGGGCCTGGACCGGCCCGTCCTGCCCGGGCTCATCCGAACGGGGTTTCCCGGCTTCCCGGGCTTTGAGGGTGTCGATCCGCCAGACCAGGTACTCCAGGTACGGGGCAAGGACGTCCTCCTGGTCATGTGCGCCCAGGTTGACGAACTTCTGCCCCATGGCCTCGTCCGTGGGCGTGAGGATATTGTCGCGAAACCAGGTGTTGTAGGTCCCCTTCAGCCCGGTCAAGGCGGATTGCCCCTGGTAAAAGCCCATCCTGGGCCAAATCCCGCCGTGCAGATCCCGTTGCATCCCGGCGATACGATCCCGCATCAGCCCTACGGTGATCATGTCCTGGGCCAGATCCGCGCCCATGGCCGGGGCCTGGGAAAAGGTCTCGTGCACCGGCTGCATGGCCTTGCGGATCTGGACGTAGGACAGGCTGGACAAGCCGACGAGCGTGAGCAGCAAGAGCATCCAGGCTCCCAGGGCCAGGTTGGTCGTGGCCGTGCGCCAGGACAAGTACTCGCCCAGCATCCTGAAGCCGAACCGGTCCTTGGGCAGGATGGCCGAGAAAAAATCGTGCAGGAACAGCCCCAGCCCCGTATCCGGCAATCGCCACTGGCGGTCCTTAAAGCTTTCCAGGGAACCCAGCACGCCGGAGCGGGTCAGACCGGACTGCCGTCCGCTGGAAATGAACAAGCCCCGAAAGAACGGGGTTTCCTGGTAGGGATTTTCGTGGAACGCGCCCTGGATGAAGGCCTGTATCCGCGGGGTCAGCCGCTCGAACTCGTCCGGAAACAGCGCGGCCCGGCCCCCTGAGGTCCCGGCGCGTCCGGCCAGGAGTAGCCGGAGGTCTTTCAGTTTCCGGGCGATATGGCCCATGGCCTGGCCCAGAAAATCTTCCGGAGCCAGCTTTTCGGAATCGTTGAGCAACCCCATGGCCTGGCCGCGCCGGTCTTCCGGAAGCAACTCGGCCAGGGCCGTCATGCCCATGACCAGATCCAGCTTGGTCACCAGCACGTAGACCGGAAACTTGGCCCCCAACACGCGCATCAACTGGTCCATGCGCATCCGGATGGACCGCCCGTAGCCGACCAGGGCGTCCTCGTCATCGGCCAGAAGCCGGTCCGCCGGGAGGGTGACGATCAGTCCGTTGAGCGGTTCCTTGCGCCGGTACTTGGCCATCAGGGATAGAAACCGTTCCCATTCCTCCCGGTCCTCTTCCTCCAGGGGCACGGCGTAGCGCCCGGCCGTGTCCAGGACCACGGCGTTCTCAAAGAACCACCAGTCGCAATTTTTGGTGCTGGCAATGCCCTTGGTGGGGCCGACGTCCGTGAGGATCGTGGTCAGCCGGGCATGGGAGACCGCCGTGGATTTTCCGGAGCCGGTCTCGCCGAAAATCATGAACCAGGGCAAGGTGTAGAGCGGGTCGCCCCGGTGGCGCAACCGGGAAGCACGCAGGGTTTCCACGGCCGAAGTCCAGCGGTCCTGCAGCTCCAGGAGCCGACGGCGCTCATGGGCCGGAGCGGCCTGGATGGAAGCCTGGTCCTGGTCCACCACCCGCTTGACGAACTTTTCCTCCCGCCTGCGATAGTAGTACCGGCGCAGAAACAGAACCAGCACCACCACGAAAAACACCCCGGCCACGGCCACGGCCACGATCCACCGCGGCCACTGCATGTAGTCCGCCAGCAACAACGCCCCAAACCCTACGGCAATTGCCAGGGCCAGGAGGAGAAATATCTTCAACGCGGTGAGGAGGAGCTTGGTCATGACGAGTATCCAGCGGGCGTCAGGAGGACAGGATGGTTGGCGATGATCATCCCAGCGCCCCCAGCCAACTGGAGACGAAGTTGGAAAGCATGGTGGCGTAGGAGAGGTAGATGGTCACGGCGAGCAGTCCGGGCGCGACAAACAGGAGGGCCAGCCGCAGCCCCGGAGACAGGCGCGAGGGCCGTTTCGTGGCCGAGCCGTGTTCGTACACTTCTGGAAAAAGGCGTTCCGTGAGGGGCTGCTGCCCGCCGTGAAGCTGCTCCAGGTTGGTCCGGGTCAGCTCTTCCAGCGTGGCTCGGCTTTCGGGTCCATAATACCGGCCGGTGAACCCCAGGGTCAGGCAGGCCACGTAGACCTCCAGGACGTCGCGTTGGGCCGAATTCGAGTTCTGTTCCATGCTCTCGAACAGCGACATGTCCAGCGCTTCACGGGCCGGCTTGCCGCACAGCCCGGCCAGCCTTTGATAGAATTCCTCCCCGGCGTTGACCGTGTGGAAATGGGCCTGTTGCAGCTTGTCGCGCATCCATTCGGTCCGCCCCGGCCAGTTGGAGGCCAGCACGGCCTCATCGGCAAAGGCGCATACCGCGAACAGGGCCTGCTCCGCCTGGATCGGATCCCGTCGATTGGCCTGGTCCATGCCTTGTCGGAGCAGGCGGTCCATGTCGGCCCGGGCCGTGGCGTAGGGCGTGTCCGCCAGGTTGGATTCCGAGCCGAGCATGGCCGCGAAGGCCAGGGCCGGGAGAAAATCGTCAATCAAAGCCATGATGCACCTACTTGGTCAACACGGCCAATTGCGCGTCCATGTCGTCCGGGGCCTCGGTCCAATGCAGGGCGATGCTGCCGTGCTTTTCGATCTCTACCCAGAGCGGGCTCTCGCGGCCGATGCGGAAATAGATGGCACCATGTCGCCTGGGCATGCCCGCGGGCGGGCTGTCCGACGCGGCCAGCGGGATGCCCGGCAGGGCGCGAACCAGCAGCGAGCCCATGGCGCTGGTGGCGGACAGTTTGAGCATCCGGGACGTCGAATCGCGCATGGCCTGGGGATCCACGATTTCGGAATGCAGCACCAGCCAGAATTCCCCGCCGGATGTCCTGGTTTCGGCCAGGATCTGATTGGGGATTTCCGCGGTCCAGTAGGGATCCTTGAATTCGAAACGGGTCACGAACCGCGGACCGGCGGAAATACCCTCCAGCAGGGAGACGATCACGTCCCGGACGCCGCGAAAGCAGCGCCCCAGGTCGGTGTGAGCGTAGTCGGGCACCAGTTTCTCGTCCTGCCAGTTCTCGCCCAGGGCGCTGATCTCCAAGGAAAAGACGGACAGTTCCGCCACCAGTTCCCGGAGCATGCCGTAGGCGTGCCAGGGCGACAGGCACGGATTTTCCACATCATGATCCAGACGGGCCGCAAACCGGGACAACGTGCGCAGAGCCATCAGCAGCAGGGTGAAGTCCGTGGAAACGCCACCGGAAAGGTTCTTGTACCCCTCCAGTTGACGGGCCTTGCCCAAAACCCGGTCCCGCAACTCCTTGAGTAGGGAGGCCAGGGCCGCGGAGCCGGACAGGGTCAGGCACGGAGGCACGAAGGACCGATCCAGCGCCGTCTTATCTCCTTCCCGGGTCAGCCTGGCCACGGGAATCAGATCGAAGTCCCCGGCCTGATCCAGCTCGTTCTCAAAGACCAGATTCAGGACATAGGACATCCGCCGGATCTGGGCCGGAGGTCCGTCTCCATACCCGTCCGGGACGCTTTCCGGCTCCACGGGTACGGCCAGTCGCGTGGGCGCCGCGACCATTTGCGCCGGTGTCTCGGCCACGGTCACGTTGGGTTCTCCCGGTTTCATGGCTCTGAGCCCGACGTACACGGTCAGGGAGCCGTCCACCGGGATGGCCTCCAGGGAAAGTTGCCGTCCGCCGCAGACCGCATTGCCGGGAAAGTGAAGCACCTTGGCCGTTGATGGAAAAAAAACCGTAATCTCATTCAGCTCAAAGCGTCCTGCGGCCAGGGAAGCCTCATTCACCTCAAGCCCGGCCACCCCCCAATAAAACGGGACCAGGTTGGAAACCATGGGGGCCAGCGTATCCGCGAACTGTTGGTTGAGGATCTGGAAATGCTGGGGCTGGAGAAACAGCCCCTGATGCCAGTAGATCGGGCCTTCGGCCATCATTCGACTCCCATGCGCTGGATGGAGTTGGGACCCAGCAGAATGTCCATGGTCAGGGTTCCAGGGTTATAGACGTCGGAGGACCAGGGCCACCAGCCGTCCCGGCCGGTGGTCACTGGAAAAGAATACAGGGTGGTGACCAGCCCGGGCTGCAAGTCGTTGTACCCGGCCGCCAGCCCAATGTGCTGCGCCCCTTCGGCCCGGTCCAGGACAAAGGTGGATTCCTGTCCCGGACTGATGAATCGCCGTTCCACATGCACCACGCTCTGGTCAAACCGGACGCATTCCAACAGCTTGCGAATCCCACCCAGATTCGCGGCCAGTTCCTGAAACGCAGCCGGGGAACTCATCTGGTACGTGCAGAGCAGAATATTATGCGAAAACCCCTCGAAGAGGTTCAGGTCCTTGTCCGCCTTGATGTTCAATGTCAGTCCGCCGGGCAGATAGGTCCACTTGACCTGATCCGGACTGGCCGCGTTCTGGAGCGTTTCCCAAGGCTTGGGCGGCGCCTTCTTCCCCGGCGGCGGATACCCGTGGCAGGCGGTGAGAGCGAACAGAAGCAGGAGAAAAAGGGCCGAGAGCTGAAGGCTTTGGGGTAGAGGTTGAAGGTTGAAGGTTAAAGATTGAAGAGGGCGAAGCGATTCGGCGGCACTGCTTTTCGAGCATGCACTCGGAACCGTGAACCGTGAACCATGAACCGTGAACTTCATCCCACACCCCGTCCTTTTTACAACCGTACACATGCCCTCACCTAGCCTCAAACCAGGGACACCGTAAAGACCTCGGCGACGTCCTGGTCCGGGAAGGGGCCGAAGACCAGACCGTCAGGCGTGCCGGTGGTGCGGACGTAGTAGGACTCGGCCGGGGAAAGCTCGTTATGGACGCCCCAGGCCGTGGCCTCCCTGCCGCCCAGATTTAGCTTCATCCCGCGCACCGGGTAGTTCAGGGTGGAGTTCTGGGGGATGGTCCCGGCCAGACCCACGCCGTGGGCGTCCGGAACCGCGGCCTCATCGCCCAGGCTCCCCAGGAAGGCCCCCTTCCAGGGATCACGGGCCGGACCGACCTCGAACCAAAGGCCCAGGCCGGGCAGCGGATGCACGGCCAGACGATAGTCCAGAGCCGACTCCGCGGACTTGGCATTGGCCCGGGCCACGGCCTTTACGCCCAGGCCGCTCTGGGCCACCTCGGCCCCGCGCAGCGGAGTGGGCAGGCTCTCCACCTCCACCTTGCCGCCGGAGGGCGACAGCAGGATCGGAAAGCCGTGCCCATGGGCGGCCAGGGCGGCCAGGGCCAGCAGTGCCAGGCCCCGGCGGATCGTTGGTTCGGCAAAACTGGCGGCCTGGCCCACGATCAACCAGACCTTGCAATCGTCCTTGGCCAACTCCGGCACGGCACCAGCCCAGGCCAGCTTGGCCAGATCGTCGTCCCAGAAATGGCCGCTGGGATTCAGGCCGTACTTGGCCGTCTCCTCGAAGATCATCCGGCCCAGGCCTTCGTTTTTTTCCAGAATGGTGATCCAGACGCTTTTTTTCATTGATCCTCCTGGTTCGAGCGACGACGCGCTACGCTTGTTTTACGCTTTCTTTAACCTTGGCCTTGGCCTTGCGCCCGCCGGATTGCGCTTGTTTGCCGGGTTCGTCGTCTTGGCCGAAAGTCATGGTGAAGCCGCCGTCCTCCCCCACGTCCAGGGCCACGGACTTGGGCATGCCCGCGCCGGACATGTGGCTCAGGATTTCCTGGGACATGCGTGGCAGGATGGTTCCGGACAGGATGTACTCGATGTTCCGGGCCCCGGTTTCCACTTCGGTGCACCGGGCCGCGATCTGCTCCGGAACGTTGTCGGAATAGCTCATGACCATCTTGTTATTGGCCAGCAACCGCTTGGCCAGGGCGTCCAGTTTCATTCCGGCGATATTCCGCAAGGCCTCGTGGGACAGGCTGCGGTAGGGCACGATGGACATCCGGGCCAACAGGGCCGGTTTGAAGTGCTCCGAGAGGATGGGGCGCACCGCGGCCAGCACGGTGTCCAGGTCCAGTTCTTCAGTGTCCTTGGTCATTTCCTGGATCACGTCCGAGCCGAGGTTGGAGGTGAGCAGGATCACCGTATTCCGGAAGCTGATTTCCTTGCCTTCGCCGTCCGTGAGCAGGCCCTTGTCGAAAACCTGATAAAATAGGTTCATCACGTCCAGATGCGCCTTTTCCACCTCGTCCAGCAGGACCACGGAATAGGGGCGTTGGCGCACGGCCTCGCTGAGCATCCCGCCTTCGCCGTACCCCACGTAGCCCGGAGGTGAGCCGATCAGCCGGGAGACCGTGTGCTTTTCCTGGAACTCGCTCATGTTGATGGTCACCACGCTGCGCTCGTCCCCGAAAAGGATGTCCGCCAGGGCCAGGCCGGTTTCGGTTTTCCCCACCCCGGAAGGGCCGACCAGCAAAAACACGCCGGAGGGCTGCTCCGGAGCGCGCAGCCCGGCCTTGGACGCCTTGATGGTTTCAGCCACGGCCCGCAGGGCCGCGTCCTGACCCCTGACATGCGTGCCCAGCCGGTGCTCCAGGTCCGCGGCCACCGCGGCCTGCTCCCGGGCCACCTTGCCCACGGGGATGCCGGTCCAGTCGCTGACCACCTTGGCCACCACGTCCGGAGTGACCTCGATGGACACCAGACCGTCGCCTACACAGGCAGCGTCGTAGGCTGTCTGGGCATCGATCAGGGATTTGCGCAAGGCTGTGGTATCGGGGGGGGGCGTCACATGGGACTCATGGGACGTATCCGACCCATCTGTCGTATTCGGCCTATCCGGACTATCTGGCGTAGCAGCCTTCTCGTCTTGCACCGCCATGCTCTCGTTCAGCGCGGTGCGGGCAGCGATCAGGGCGCGAGCCGCTTCCAGCTCTTTTTGCCAGGCAGCCCGGACGTCCTCGGCCTGGGTGGTCAGTTCGGCGATTTTGCGGTCCAGTTCATGAATCTGCTCCAGGTCCACCGGCGCGCCGTTGGCCAGGTCGCGTTCCAGGGCCTTCTTTTCCCGCTGGGCGGCCTGGATGCCTCGCTCCTTGTCTTCCAACTCCCCGGGCTTGGACGACAGGCTGACCTTGACCCGGGCGCAGGCCGTGTCCATCAAATCAATGGCCTTGTCCGGCAGGAACCGGCCGGTGATGTAGCGGTGGGCGAACTCCGCGGCGCATTCGATGGCGTCGTCGCGGATGACCACCTTGTGCGCGGCTTCGTAGGAGTCCCGGATGCCCCGCAGGATCAGGGCCGCGGTGCGGGCGCTGGGCTCGTCCAGCTTGACCAGTTGAAACCGGCGGGCCAGGGCCGGGTCCTTCTCGAAATATTTCTTGTATTCCTTCCAGGTGGTGGCGGCGCAGGTCTTGATCTCGCCCCGGGCCAGGGCCGGTTTGAGCAGGTTGGCCGCGTCCGAGCCGCCGGCCGTGCCACCCGCGCCCACCAGGGTATGAGCCTCGTCGATGAACAGGACAATGGGTTTTTCGCTGGACTTGATCTCGTCCAGGACCCCTTTCAAGCGGCGCTCGAACTCGCCCTTCATCCCGGCTCCGGCCTCCAGCAGGCCCATGTCCAGGCCGAGCAGGGTCACCCCTTCCAGCACCTCGGGTACGTCGCCCTGGGTAATCCGCAGGGCCAGACCTTCGATCACCGCGGTCTTGCCCACCCCGGGCTCGCCCACCAGAATCGGGTTGTTTTTGCGCCGCCGGGCCAGAATGTCCACGATCTGGCGGATTTCCCCGTCCCGGCCAAACACCGCGTCGATCTTCCCGGACAGGGCCTTGGCCGTGAAGTCCTCGCAGAACTTGGCGATGAAGCTCTCGCCGGTCCCGCCGGGTGCCCGCGCCGCCTCGCCCGCGGTTTTGGCCGCCGGGCCTTCACCAGCGCTTTCCGTGGACACCTTGGCCAGGTCCCAGAAATTCTTTTGCAGATCTTCCCGGTTGACCTGGCCGATCTGATCCGTATAGCCGCCCTGGGCATACAAGGCCGGCTTGCGCAAAAAGGCCAGCAGGATGGCACCGGAGCGGATCCGGGGCAGGCCCAGGTCCACGGAGGCCACCAGCCAGGCCGCTTCCAGGAGTTCCATCAACAGGGGGGAGAAGACCGGACGAGAGGAGTTTCCGGCCCGAAAGTCCTCCATGGAGTCGTTTAGGGCTGCCTTGAGTCGTCCGATATCCACGCCGAATCGGGTCAAGGCCAGGGGAATATCCGCGGCCTGATCTTCCAGACAGGCCAGCAGCATATGCTCCACCGTGACCTCGTAATGGGTGCGGTTCACGGTCAGTCCGGCGGCCGCATGCAGGGCCTGGGTGGTGTACCCATTGCATTTCTCCAGAAGGGCTTTCATGTCCACGCCGATCATAGCACAATGCTCCTTTGATAATGGTCATCCCAAATCCGTCGGCGTTCGGGAAAAACGGCCCGCCCTTGGGCAAGCGGCTCCGACGTCAGCCACACGTCGCACCCCAGCCGGGACCACCGTGCTTTGCCCAGACGCCCCGGAAGGGCCTCCTGGGGGGCCAGCACGAACTCCAGGTCGAACTCCAGCGGTTGGGTGCAGTAAAAGCGTACCAGTTTGATCAGTTCGTCGTGATCCGTCTCCCCGGGCAACGCCCGTTGGAACGTGTCCGCGTCAAGGGGGCCGACCACGATTCGGATCTTGCCCATGGCATCCGCCACCCGGTCCCCGATCCAGGAGTCAAGGCCCAGGGTGTTTGCTTCCCGGCCGAGCCGACAGCGCTGGTCCTCGGGGATCGTGGCCATGCGCGGTTGGCAGGGCAGCACCTGGACCGGAGCGCCGAGCCGGTCGGCAAGAACACCTTTTAAACCCACCGCGGAACGGGGAAATTGGGTCATCAACCCCGTGGCCCGCAACAAGTGGCCGGGCTGGCGAAAGGAGTGGTCCAGCATCTCCTGGTGACCCAGCCCGATCAGGGCGAACAGGCGCAGCAGGATGTCCTCGTCCTGCTCCTCGCAAACCTGGTAGGACAGATCGTAGTGGGCGTCGGCCAGGGCGAAAAGCACGAAAAAACCGTGATTCAGGATGTCCAGAAAATCCCGGCTGACGCTGCCGTCCTCGTTCTGTTCGTCCAGCAAATCCTCGGTATAAAAGGTGGGCAGAGGCGACGACGGGCCATACAGTCCCAGAAAGGTGGCCGTCATCCGGAACCGACGCAAGGCGTCCGCCTTTTGGTCCTCCTCGCCGGGCAGTTCCTTGACCTCCACCAGGTCCGTGGGCGGGAAGCCCAGGGAGAGGTAGGGCCGGACCCGCAACTGTTCCCGGAGAAAGGTTCGCGCCCCCTTGGTCCCCGGCCCGCCATACCCCTGACGCAACAACCGCACGGCCTGCTGAAAGGAAAACCCCCGCGGATTGTCCATCAGCTCCTCCATGACGGAGAGCCGTTTCTTGCCCTTGAGGCGAGCGCCGGTGCTCTTGCCTGGACCTCTGTCTGGCACCGCCTCTTCTACAGAAGAACGCGGTCGCCCAGCCGGATCGGCCATGTGAACTGCTCCTTGCGCAGCGTGTCCGCTACGGTCAGCTGAGTGTAGGCGTTGATGGCGGCGTAATTGCCCAGAAAAACGTCCAGAACCGAGCCGAACAGGTGCATGTCCCCCTCTCCAATGAAGCCCTGGCGGTCCAGTTGGACACGGATGTCCTGACCGCGCAGCAAATACCCCTGGACAAACCGGTCCGTGGCCCGCAGATCCATGCCCACGATACCCTCCACCCGTTGGGCGTTGGCCAGGACCGTGGCCCGGTCCCGTGTTTCCGTGAAGATGTACAACTTGAGCACGGAGCGCAGGTTCTCCGCCGTGGCCACGGACAGATAATTCAGAAACAAGTGGGAGAGCAGCCTCCAGAGCAGGTTCTTGCCCAGGGGCGGTTGGACCGGGGCCGTGGGCGAGCGGATGTTGGCGAATTCGGCCAGCTCCGAGGACGACTCCGTGGGCATGCGCACGTCGCCCATGCGCAGGGTTTCCGGCAGGGAGGCGTTGGTGCACAGGATGTCCAGGGACAGGGTTTCCAGGCTGGGCTCTTTGTTCCCGCCGGGATAGGCCACGGAGAGATGCAACTCGGCCTTACCGTCCAGGGGGGATAGACGATGATGCACGGCATAGACCGGCGTGGCCTCCACCTGGGGATTGAACAATTCAAAGGGCAGGTATTCCCGCTCCTGAACCGTTCCCTGGACGAAGCCGATGACTTTGTTCACGGCGTAAATCTGGTAGTGGCGCGGGTTTTCTCCGCCGGCCCGGATGGGATAGTCCGCCTTTTTATGATCCAGCAGGATCGGGTCGGCCTGGTGCGGAAACAGGTTCAGCGCCGGCGAGACGAAGAGCTGAAAATGATCGGCCCGCATGGGCGGCAGTTCCGGCGGCAGGTCCGCGAAATCAAACTCCAGGGAAAAGCTGGTTCCGGTGCCCCGGTTGCGCCACTGTTGCAGGCCGTTGACGTCGAAAAAAAGAAACTTCTCCGGCAAGACGAAATATTCCTGCAGGATACGGTAGCCGGGAAAGGACCGGGCCGGGAAAGGAATCAGGGATTCGTCTTCCCCAAAGCCCACCGGGGTCACGGCCTTGGGCCCCAGAGGAACCACCTTGCCGTCCGCGGCCACCAGCCGGACGTCGCGCAGCCGGGTGAACAGCAACCAATTCCGGCGGGAGGCTTCGGTGTACACTCCGGCCAGGTGGAAGCGCAGGGAGTCCGGCGTAAAGGAGCCCGTGTCCAGACCGGTCAGGTTCAGGTCGATACGCAGCCGACCGTTACCGCCGCCGGGCGCGGAAAACGACACAGAGGTCACGGACATGGGGAAGAGCTGGACGTCGTAGCTGGTGGTGAAGGTGCAGCGGGTGCCCTCGGATTCAACGGAGTCGATGGCCGTGCCTTTTTTGATCACGATGATTTCGCGCAGGCTGCGCTTGGGCGTGAAGCGGATCAGGGTGGCCGATGGAATGGGGCGCAAATAGTGGGGAAAGATGAGCTGGATCAGACCGTGGACGATCTCCGGAAAATCATCGTCCAGTTTTTCGTAGATCAGCCCGGACAGAAAGGCCGTGCCCTCCAGCAGACGCTCCGCGTCCGGGTCAGCGGACTGGCCGGTGAGCATAGGGGCCAGTGCCGGATGGGCCTTGGCGAACTCCGCGGCCAAGTCGCGCAGGTTGGACAACTCACGCTGATAGTACTTCTCGATCACCCGGGCTACTCCAGTACGGTAATGTGCCCATCAGGATTGAGCACGGTCTCGAAAACCACGGGCATTTCCCGTCCCTCCACCCGGACCCGGGCCATAAGCTTGAAGGCGATCATGAACGGCTTGTCCGGCCGGGGTTCAAAGTGGACTTTCACGCTCACTAGGCGCGGTTCGTATTTGGTGATAACCTTGCTGATGGCGTCCTCGATTTCCGGCAAGGAGTCCGTGCCGAAGGAACTGGCGATGCTGGAAAAATCCGGCACGCCGTAATCATCCGCGATGGGCGCGCTGCCCTGCCGCGTGTTCAGAATCTTGCCCAGATGATCCAGGACCGAGGAAATGGCGATCTTCGGATCCGTCTCCCCGCGCCAGTCCGGATCCGCTTCAATGGCCCGCAACCGCTCCAACAACCGCTTTTCCCGCATGGAATAGACCCCTTCGAAAACCAATCATACTCCGAAGGACGAAGATCCTCGTCCTTCGGAGTGATCGCCGACGGAGCGGATTACTTCTTCCAGTCGTCCGTGTACTCGATGTTGCCGTCGTTGTAGGTCCAGGTGATTTTGGAATAGGTCATGGCGACCTCTTCCATGTCATGGTAAGGCTTGTTGTCCGGGAGGAAGGTCATGGGGGTGTACTCGCGCATGCTGACAATGATGGCCTGCTCCATCTTCACGGTGTAGTACTTTTCTTCGGTCCCGTCGTCCTTGATCCGGTAATAGTCCAGGGTCACCTCGCACTGTTCGCCGGTGCAGCAAGCCTTGAACAGCTTGGGCGAGGCCGGGTCCTTGTGCTTGGTGATGGAAAAAGGATGGTGGATGCGCTGCCCGGTGGGCAAGCCGGTATGGGTGTCCTTTGGAATCTCCACCACGTGGTCCGAGGCGTAGACCAGAACCTTGTCCTTCTTGTCTCCGCCCTGAGCGCAGTCGCCCTTGATGTCGCCTTGGGAATTGCCTTTCACCGCCATGTACCCCGTCATTGCCATTGTAGAACCCTCCGTTGGTTGTGGTTTATGGAGCATCTCCCAAAAAAACGGAGAAACTCTTTATCATGCAGACCGCTCTAAAACCCCAAGCGCAAGGAGCAAGAAAAGTTCAAGGCCGAAGCGTATTGCTTGATAAGTGAGGGTTTGAACTTTTTGCGGCGACGCGGCGATTGGGAATTTTTCAGTGGTCTGCTATTCCTTGTCCAATTTGCCGACCAGAGACAGCGTAAAGCTGGCGCCCATGTACTTGAAATGCGGCCTGGCCTTCAGGCTGACCGAATACCAGCCCGGATCCCCGGCCACGTCGTGGACCTCGATCTGGGCCATACGCAGAGGGCGTTTGCTGCGTGTGGTGGGGTCCGGATTGTCCATTTCCGTAACATACTGGCTGATCCACTTGTTCAACTCGCGCTCCAGGTCTATCCGTTCCTTCCATGTGCCGATGTTTTCGCGCTGGATCACCTTGATGTAATGGGCCAGGCGGTTCATGACCATCATGTACGGCAGTTGGGTGGAGAGCCTGAAGTTCAGTTCCGCGGCCTTGCCTTCCGGGGTTTCCGGGAAGATTTTCGGTGCTTGGGCCGAGTTGGCCGAAAAGAACGAGGCGTTGTCCGCTCCCTTGCGCATGGTCAGGGCGATGAAGCCTTCCTCGGCCAGTTCGTATTCCCGGCGTTCGGAGATCAGCACCTGGGTGGGAATCTTGGTCTGGGTCTGGCCCATGGCCTCGAACTGGTACAACGGCAGATTGTCCACTTCCCCGCCACCCTGTGGGCCGATAATGTTGGCGCACCAGCGATACTTGGCAAAGCTGTCCGTCAGGCGGGAGGCAAAGGCAAAGGCCGTGTTGCCCCAGCAGAAATCGTCATTTTCCTGAGCCTCTTCCCGGAAGGAGAAGCTCTTGGCCGGGACCGTGTTCGGCGAATAGGGCAAGCGAAGCAGAAACTTGGGCAGGGTCAGGGCCACGTACCGGGCGTCCTCGGATTCCCGGAACGACCGCCACTTGGTGTATTGGGGCATGTCGAAGATGGAGTGCAAATCCTTCAGATTCGGGAGCTGCTCCCAGGTGTCGATGCCAAAAAAATCCTTGCCCGCCGCGGCGATGAACGGGGCGTGGGCCATGGCCGAAACCGAGGCCACGTACTGCAGGAGTGAGACGTCCTGGGGGCCGGGGCCGAAATCGTAGTTGGCCACCATGGCCCCGATGGGTTTGCCGCCGAACTGGCCGTACTCCGCGGTGTAGACCTGCTTGTACAGTCCGGACTTGACCACTTCCGGGGCGTCCTCGAAGTCTGCAAGCAGATCTTCCTTGGTGACATTGATGAATTCTACCTTGATGTTCTGCCGGAAATCCGTCCGATCCACCAAAAACTTCAGGGAACGCCAGGAGCTTTCCAGCTGCTGGAACTGCTTGTTATGCATCACCGCATTGACCTGGGCCGAAAGCTTCTGGTCGATCTCGGAGATCATGTCGTCCACCAGCGCCCCGGAGATCTTGGCGTCGCTTCTGCGCTCCACGATCTGCTTCAAAAAAGCCTGCAAGCCGGCCTTGGTCATGGAATAGCCTTCGTCCGAAGGCTTGACCTTGGAGGCCTCTACGATTTCATCCAGGAGACTGACCCCCTCCGAGGCTTGGGCTCCGGCGGCTTCCTGGGCTTGAACCTGTTCGTCTGCCATGATTATTCCTCCTTACCCTTCGATTCCCAGTTCCTTGAGCAATTTGGCCCGTGCGCCCTCGTCCTTGACCAGTTCCTGAACCTTCTTGCGAAAATCCGGCACGTTGGCCAGCGGCCCCTTGAGTGCTTTGAGCGCCTCGCGCAGATCCATCAGCTTGGCAAGCTCAGGGACTTTTCGAACGATGGCGTCCGGCTCGAAGTCCTTCAGGCTGTTAAACTTGAGATTCACGGCCATCTGGGCGTCTTCCTCATCAGAAAGCTGGTTGGGAACGTTCAAGTTCATTTCAAGGCCTTGGGCCTTGAGCACGTCGTTGAAGTTGTCCTTGTCCACGGAGACGGGATCACGGTCCTCGACCATCCGGTCGTCGGGACGCTGCGTAAAGTCGCCCAGGATCACCATCTTCAGCGGCAGCTCCACCTCTTCCTTGGCGTCTCCCGTGGCGGGACGATACACGATGTTCACCCGCTCCTTGGGGGCGATGGATCCTTCTTTCGTCATTGACTACCTCCTCGGTGAAATATGGCGGCCACGTTTTTGACAAAAAAATAAACTCAGCCGAATCTTATTCACGACTACCTACGATATTGAAGAGAGTTTTGGCAAGAAAATTATACCGACCATCCGCAATTCGATCAAATCGCCAGACTCAGGGCCGCAGCCGGACGGATCCGACTGATCATCCCGGCCAGTTCCTTAGCTCGGGTCAGATTAGCCTCTCCGCCCTTGCCCACGTAGGCACCATGGCAGGCCCGCAGGACATCCACGGTCAGTTCTGGGGCCCAGGTCGCGAGATCGCGGTTTTGCATTTCCGTCAACAGGTCCTCAGCCAGGGCCCCGGCCACGGCGAAGCGCCCGGCCCGGGACAGGAAATCCATTTGAGCCAGCCGCAGCCGGATCTTGGCAGGTCCGTTCGGAGCACTCCGCATCCCCTTGGACAAGGCGTCCAGCGCCCCGGCCTCGTCTTTCCTGGCAAAACAGGACTCGGCCTGCTTTATGGCGTGACTTACAAATTCGTCATTCTCCGTCCCGGCTGCTCCTCCGGAGTCGCCCGCACTTCCGCCGCCTCCGGTCAGCGTCGCGATCCAAGCCCTGGTCTCGGGATCGGCAAAGGGCGTCCCATCGGCAAAGGAAAGCTGTTCCAGTCCCTGAAAACGGGTCAACAAAGCCCGCAGTTCGCCTCGAACCACATCCAGAGCCGGCGCGTACTCCACTCCCAAGCCCTGCAAAGCCTTGGCCACCACCTGCTGCAAGTCAAACCAGAAGATGGATCCCGGGAAGCGGCTTTCCGCGGCAAAAGCGGCTTCCCGGAACTTGCCCTCGCCGAGTTGCTTGCGCAAAGCGGCTTTGACGTCCGTGTCCGGGGCCGGAATCATGGTCTGACCGCCCTGGTTCGGCGGCAAAGTCTTGACAGTGATCCAAGCCGCCATTCTGGCTGCCTTCCAAACCCACGGGTCCGCGGGGTCCGCGCCGCGTCCGAAACCGACGAAAGCGGTCGCCGCAGCTCCCAGGGCCTTGCGGGCCGTTGCGACGTCCTCAAGGGGGGCGACGGAAGGGACCGTGAAGGTCGACGACGCGGCAGGGGAAGCCGGGGTCGGGCCTCCCGGGCGCGAAGACGACTGTTCCGAGACTTTCTCTTCTCCTTTATCCTGGATTTGGCCCTGGACTTGAGCCTGATCCGTGGATTCCTCGCCCGGTTTCTCCGCCTGCTCCTCCTGAGGAGGAGGCTGGACCGGAAGCCGTTTTACCGCGGCGAGCACATCCCTTAAAGGCGGCAAATCAGGCAGCAGTTCGCCGAGACTCTTGTCCAGGGCTTCCACGTTGACCAGAATGGTCCGATGCAGTTCGGCGGGCACGGGCTCGGGCGGCAAGGCCTTTACCCAGGCCGAGGCCTTTTCCTGCCACCAGGAAAAGGCGTTCATCCGCCCCCGCAGCCGTTTCTTGGGAGGAAAGCACTCGTCCCAATAGGTGGCGACCATGTCCCGCAATACCTGGCTTCCCGTGGCCATGCCCGCCATGCCGTCCTCGTGCATCAACCCCACGGACAGGTACACCGCGGCCAGAAGGTCCTTGGACTTGGTTTCAAGGATGTTCGCCCCAAGCGTTACGACCCGCTTCCAGTTCACCTCGGCCAGATTTGTCACCGAGTTCAGCTTGTCGATCTCCCCCTGAAGCTGGTCATATTCCGAGTCATACCGGGCATCCTGGCCCACCGGACTTGCACCGGGAATCGGCTCCTGACCGAGAGCGTTCATGTCCATAAATTTCGTCTCCAATACCTGACTGATGAAAATATCGTCTTTCTTCCCCGACCGTCGACTTTGCTCAAAAAAAATCTATACGTCCGAATCGCGTTCCTTGCCAACCATTTCATGCAAGATGCCGCCGCAACCATTGCCTCGGCATGTCCTCGGCAATACACAGAAAACAGACTCTTCCGTCGCGCGCGGCCCCTCCAGGCGCTCTCCTGCCCTCTCTCACCGGGACGATAAGGATGGCAACAGTTGTCAACGCTGGATTGTTCTGCTAGGGCGTAGCAAAAAATTTTTGTCGTAGGACAAGGTTCAGGGGGAACACAATGACCAACACAACAGAAGAGACGCAGGATCAGTTCGACCAGGAGATGGAACTCAACTTCGAGGCGGAGCTGGAGCAGTATTTGAACGACGACTTCGGCGATGTCGATGAAGGGAGCATCGTTCAAGGTGAGGTCGTCAAAATCGACGGGGATCACATCCTGGTGGACGTGAACTTTAAGTCCGAGGGTCAGATTCCGGCCGCGGAATTCAAGGACCAGGACGGCTGTCTCACAATCAAGATGGGCGACAAGATCGACGTCTACGTGATCAAGAAAAACGAAGGAGAAGGCTCGATTCTCCTCTCCAGGGAAAAGGCCAAACGCATGCAGCTGTTCGACAAGCTGGAGGGCGTCCTGGATTCCAACGAAGTCATCACGGGGACGATCACCAAACGCATCAAGGGCGGCTATCATGTGGACGTGGACGGCGTGGAGGCCTTTTTGCCCGGCTCCCATGTGGATCTGCGACCGGTACCGGACATGGACGCCTTGGTCGGGCAGGACTTCGAATTCCGGGTCCTGAAGGTCAATCGCCGACGCAGCAACGTCATCGTGTCCCGCCGCGTCCTGCTTGAGGAAGAACGCGACAGCATGCGTCAGAGCCTGCTCCAGAACATCGAGGAAGGGCAGACGATTGAGGGCAAGGTCAAGAATATCACCGACTACGGCGTGTTTGTCGATCTCGGCGGCCTGGACGGTCTGCTGCACATCACGGACATGGCCTGGAAGCGCATTCGTCATCCCAAGGAAATGGTTCAGATCGGCGACGACCTGGAACTGATGGTCCTCAACTTCGATAAGGAAAACCAGAAAGTTTCCCTGGGCCTGAAGCAGTTGGTCCCGGATCCGTGGACCAACATCGCGGCCAAATTCCCCGAAGACACCCGCTTGACCGGCAAAGTCACCAACCTGGTGGACTACGGCGCGTTCGTGGAGCTGGAGCCGGGCGTTGAAGGCTTGGTGCACATCTCCGAAATGTCCTGGACCCGCAAGCTGCGCCATCCCTCCCAGATGGTCCGGGTCGGCGATGCCGTGGACGTGATCGTCCTGGGCGTGGACCAGGAAAAGAAGCGCATCTCCCTGGGCATGAAGCAGGTCGCTCCCAATCCTTGGGACGTGGTCGGCGAGAAATATCCGGACGGCACCGTGCTTGAGGGCACCATCAAAAACATCACCGAATTCGGCATGTTCGTGGGCATCGAGGACGGCATCGACGGCCTGATCCACGTGTCGGACATTTCCTGGACAAAAAAGGTCCGCCATCCCAGCGAGATGTACAAGGTCGGCGACGTGGTCCAGGCCAAGGTGCTCACCGTGGACAAGAACAGCGAGAAGTTCACCCTGGGCGTCAAGCAGCTCACGGAAGATCCGTGGTCCCTGGTGCCCCAGCGCTATCCCGTGGGCTCCACCGTTTCCGGCACCGTGACCAACATCACGGACTTCGGCCTGTTCATTGAGGTCGAGGAAGGGATTGAAGGCTTGGTCCACGTTTCCGAGGTCAGTCGGAAGAAGATCAAGAAGCCCAGCGAATTGTTCCAGGAAGGTCAGGTCATTCAGGCCAGGGTCATCCACGTCAGCGCGGATGAACGCCGCCTGGGCCTGTCCATCAAGGCCCTGGAAGAGGACGAGTTGAAGAAAGGCCGGGAATTCCACGGCAATGTCGGAGCATCCACCCAGGCCGCCAGCACCAACCTGGGCGACCTGATCCGGCAAAATATCGAGGAAGGAACATCTGAAGACTAATCCCAGCTTCAGTCAGCGTCATCCATTCCTCTTTGGATTACTGTTGATGTTCACGGCCGTGGCCCTGGTTTCCGGGGCCATGGCCGTTTGGCGTTCTTACGCCGACAAACACCCCGGCGCGTTCCTGGCCTTTTCCAGCCCCAAGGTCGGCGTGGTTCACGTTGAGGGAATGATTCTGGATCCCACGGATACCCTGAACTGGATTCGCCGACTGCGCGAGGATCCCACGGTCCTGGGGGTCCTGGTCCGGGTCAACTCGCCCGGCGGGGTGGTCGGGCCGTCCCAAGAACTGCACCGCGGCCTGCAACGTTTGGCAGAGCACAAACCGGTGGTCGTCTCCATGGGGGCCGTGGCCGCTTCCGGCGGCTATTACGTGGCCGTGGCCGCAGACAAGATCGTGGCCAACCCGGGGACCCTCACCGGAAGCATCGGCGTGAAAATGGAGCTGACCAACCTCCAGGGGCTGATGGAAAAGTTGGGCATCCGCCGGGAGTCCGTGTCCAGCGGCGTGTTCAAAACCACCGGAACGCCTTTTGAGGAACTGACTCTCGAGGAACGGGCCTATCTCCAGGCCGTGGTCATGGACATGCACGGCCAGTTCACCCGGGATATCGCCCAGGGCCGGGACATGCCTCTGGAGGAAGTGGAGAAACTCGCCGACGGCCGGATCATGACCGGTTTACAGGCCCTGGAACTCGGGCTGATCGACGCCCTCGGCGGGCAGGAGGAAGCCTTGGACCTGTTGCGGTCCATTGCCGAGATCGACGAGTATGTCGACCTCATCGAAGACCCGAAGCGAGACCAGTCGCTCTGGAAAAAAATTCTCGGCTCGGTGGAAGAAGAGCTGCGCGTTCAAGGTCCTTTGTGGGTCTTCCGTTGAACGGCCCGGGAAAACGCCGAAGCAAGGAGAATCCCACGTGCTTGATCACATCGTTGAAAAGGCCGCCGACAATGTCCGGCTCAACCGGGACGAGGCCCTGACCCTGGTCCGGGAGGCCGACATCCATGTCCTGGGACGGCTGGCCTTGGCCCGACGCTCCGGGCTGCACGGCCAAAACGCCTATTTCGTCTACAACCAACACCTCAACTATACGAACATTTGCCAGAACGCCTGCCGGTTCTGCGCCTTCAGCCGCCGGGTCGGGGACGAAGACGCCTACACCCTGACCGTGGACGAAGCCGCGGAGCGGGTCCGCTCCCGAGGCGACGAGCCGGTTCGGGAAATCCACATTGTCGGCGGCCTGAACCCGGAGCTGCCCTACCAGTATTACCTGGATTTGGTCAGCGCGGTGAAACAGGCTCGCCCCACGGCCTCGGTCAAGGCCTTCACCGCGGTGGAGGTGGCCTTTCTGGCTCAGCGCGGCGGCATTTCCCCGCGTCAGGTCCTGGAAGGCCTCCAGGCCGCGGGCCTGGACGCGTTGCCCGGCGGCGGCGCGGAGGTCTTTTCCCCGGCTTTGCGCGCCAAGCTCTGTCCGGAAAAAGTCTCCGGCGAACAGTGGCTGGAAATCCACCAGCTGGCCCACGAACTGGGCATCCGCTCCAACGCCACCATGCTTTTCGGCCACATTGAGACCTGGGCCGACCGTCTGGACCACCTCATTGCCCTGCGCGACCTGCAGGACCGCACCGGCGGCTTCATGTGCTTCATCCCCCTGCCCTACCAGCCCGGGCATAACGACCTCCAGGCCAAAGGTCCGGACGGCCTGGACATCCTGCGGATGCTGGCCGTGTCCCGCATCGTCCTGGACAATGTCCGGCATCTGAAGGCCTACTGGGTGATGACCGGGATCAAGACGGCTCAGATGGGCCTGTGGTACGGCGCGGACGACCTGGACGGAACCATCGTCGAAGAACGCATCGGTCACGCCGCCGGAGCCCAGACCCCCAAGGGCATGACCCGGGATCAGATCATGGAAATCATCACCCAGGCCGGCTTCACCCCGGTGGAGCGCACCAGTCGCTTCGAGCCGACGCCCCCGGACCCGTCCGCATGAAAGTCATCAAAATCGGCGGCGGATGCCTGAACGGCAAGGAAACCATCGCCGCCATCCTGGACCTGCTGGTCACCCGCGGCCGGGGAAACCTCATCGTGGTTTCGGCTCTGGGCGGCGTGACGGACCTGCTCCTGGAGGCCATGCCCCAGGCCGTGGCCGAGGAGGAAGCGGTGGGCCGGGTCATGGACCGCCTGAAGCACAAGCACATGTTGGTGGCCCGGCATCTGATCCGCGACGACAAGGACGTCCGCGCCTACTCCCGCGAGCTGGGCAAAACCCTGGCCCGCCTGGAACGGCTGTTCTACGGCCTGCACTACACCAAGGACGTCACCCCGCGGATGGTCGACGCCATCAGCGGGTTCGGCGAAAAGATCTGCGCCCAACTCCTGGCCGCGATTCTCAACGCCCGGGGCAGCAAGGCGTCCTGTCGACTGCCGGAGGAGATCGGCGTGATCACGGACGGCAAGTTCGGAGACGCCACGGCCCTTCTGGCTCCGTCGGAAAACAATTTCCAGGAGCGGCTCGCATGCCACCTCAACGGCGGGCAGATCACCATCATTCCCGGATTTTACGGCGTCAACGCGGACGGGGAAACCACGACCTTCGGACGCGGGGGCAGCGACTATTCAGCGGCCGTGTTCGCGGCCATTTCCGGGGCCGAGGTGCTGGAAATCTGGAAGGATGTAGACGGGTTCCTCAGCGCGGACCCGAAATTCGTGCCCCAGGCCAGGTTGATCCCGGAGCTGGCCTACGACGAGGCCGCGGAGCTGGCCTACTTCGGGGCGAAAATCCTGCATCCCCGGACCGTGGAGCCCCTACGCAAAAAAGGCCTGTCCATCGTCATCACCAACACGCTCCGGCCGGACAAGATCGGCAGCAGGATCACGGCCCGGGGCAAGGCCGCTCCCGGAGTGATCAAGAGCGTGGCCCACACCACGGACATCGCCATTCTCAAGGTCCATGCCTCGGGAGTGGGCAAGCGCCGCGGCATCCTGGGCGAGGTGGCCGCGGCCGTGGCCGCCCGGGGGGTGAACATCAAGTCCGTGGTCACTTCCCAGACCTGCATCAGCCTGCTGCTGTCCCGCCGGGACCTGGAACCGGCAGCCCAGGCCCTGGCCGGATTGCATCCCCGCCCCTACCGCAAGCTCGAAAAAAACACGAACAAGGCCTTGATCGCCGTGGTGGGCAAGGGGCTGTCCTCCAAGCCCGGCATCGCCGCGGCCTGCTTCAGCGCCGCGGCCCAGTGCCAGGTGAACATCGAAATGATCGCCTTCGGCCCTTCCCCGGCCGCCCTCTACTTCATCGTCCGCGAAGCCGACCTGCACAAAGCCGTCACGGCCATCCACACCGCTTTTTTCGCCAACCCCGCCTGCGCGTTGCCCCGCAAGGCCTGAATCACCACCGCTAAAACTGTTTCGGTAATCCTGCCTGTCTCAGAATGCCATTGGCTGTGTGACGCGACTTGATTTTCCCATCCACGGGAAATCGGGTATGAGAAATCGGGCTGTACCAAATTTCATGGTCCCCCTTGCCCTGGCGGATAAGAAAACAGCCCGCCTTGGTCAAAACACGTCGCACGCTTTCGGCAAAGTCAGCCATATGCCAATGTTTCCATGCGTTGGCCGTAAATGCAAAACGGAATTTCCCGACGTATCCCAGCGGTCAGGACTCCATTTTCCTCCAGAAGCTCCGGAATGAGACCATGGAGTTTTTCAACCAGGAGTTCCATGGTCTCCGCTTCAGTGACCAATCCAGGGACATCGTCGCTTTCCGCCACCCAGACCCCGGCCTCCGAATCCCAAAACGCCCTGACCGTGTAGTTTCCCATCATAACGCTCTCCTGTTCCCCAGATATTGTAACTACTCAGCACAGAGTAATGGCGTTGCCGTTGCCGGGGTCGGAGTCGGAATCGGGATCGGGATCGAAAACGCTGGGATGCGTTCTCAATTCTTCCTGTTCCGATTTCGACTCCGATACCGACTCCGACCCCGATTGCCAGAGCAAAAACGGACACAAAATATGCTGAGTAGATACCAGATATTGATCAATACCCGATTTCCGCCACCCGAGTTCCCCCGTCCCGGGGCTGGACCGGGGGGAGGCGGTGACTGACCCGGGTCAACGGTTGGCCGAGACGGTGTTCGTAGATGGCGGTGTAGGACAGAACGCGTTCCACGTAGTTGCGGGTTTCGTTGAACGGAATGGTCTCCACCCAGATGTCCGCGGGGAGTTCAACGCCCTGAGGCAGCCAGCCTTTGACCCGGTGTTGACCGGCATTGTAGGCGGCGGTGGCCAGGGCGTAATGGTCCTGGAGATCATCCAACTGGCGACGCAGATACGTGGTTCCGAAGCGGATGTTCCGCTCGGGCTGGAGCAGCAGCCGGGAACTGGAAAGCCGTTCTCCGTGCCATCCGGCAATACGTTGGCCGGTCTGGGGCATGATCTGCATCAGCCCCAGGGCGCCGGCGGACGAGCCCACGTCTTCCATGAACAGGCTCTCCTGGCGCATCACACCGTAGACCCAGGCCGGATTGAGATTTTTGGCCGTACTCTGGGCCATGATCTGGGACGAATAGGGCAGGGGGAAGCGGATTTCCAAGTCCGTATCGTGACGCGCGGCCACGACGGCCGTGATGGCCCGATCGTGCCACCCAAGATCCCTGGCCCAAATGGCCGCGGCCAACTTAACGCCTTCATCCAGCCGGGGCAGCGCCCGCTGCCATTCGCTGCGCCCCGGGCCGTAGCGCTTCAGGGCGAAAAATTCCACGGCCCGGCGTAGGCCAAGATCTTGCTTGGCAGTGTTCAGCATCTCCGCGGTCACGGCCACGGGCTGGTGTTCCACCTTGTAGGGCTGTCCGAGACGGTCCGCGGCAAGCATGCCGAAATAGTGCGTCTCACTGGCCAAATTATTGTACAGGGCCAGGGCTTGTTCAGCCCAGCCGGTCTGCTCCAGGGCCCGGGCCCGCCAATAGCGCCAGCGCGGTTCTTGTTGCTGGCCTTTGGTCAACCCGTCCACCTTGGTCAGTACCGCCGACCAGTCCTGTCGGCGCAAGGCCGCCCGAACACCCCACTCCCGCAACCGATCACTTCTCAAGTCCACGGGCAAAGCCCCGATCCGCTCCACGGCCCCGTCCTCGAAACGCAGGCTCATGAACAAGGCAATATCCACTTCTATATCGGCGAATCGCTCCCGTTCCAGACCGTTCCGCAAGCGGAGCCGGTCCCAATCCCCGGCTGTCCGGGTAGCGTCAACGCGGGTCAATTTGCGCATGCCGTGGGCCAGCACTGGGAGGGCGAAATCACTTTGGACGCCGCTCCAGTTGCGCTCCAGCACCAAACCGGGGCTCTCGTCCACCTTGCACCAGTACTCCACCCAGGGACGCTCTTCCGGGGGGAGATACCGGGTCAAATACCGGGCCAGCCCTGCCTGTCCCCCGTTCATGGCCAGCCGAATCCGTTCCGCCACCAGTTCCGGGCTCAGAAGATTCTTACCTCTCCATGCCGCGAAGAGCGGGTCGCAGCTTTTGGGACGGGATGTGCCGGAAAGCCACATCTCCCTGGCATGCTCCATGGCCGGGCCGGTCTTTCCGGCCCCCAGCAAGGCCTGACCGTAGAGGCACAGAAGGTCCTCGTTGGTCTGGGGAGTATAGTCCTGAAGAAAATCCGCCCAGCGAGCCTGCTTGGCCAGTTCGCGCAGCCACTTCCGACGCAGGGAATCCGCTGCCGGGATGTCGCCGTAGGCCTTCAAAAAGGCCCGGACCTCCGCTGTCGATCCGGACCCGAGCCTTCGCTCCAGGTCAGTGGCGGTCAGATAGGGCGTCAACGGGTAGCCGTCGAGGCGAGGCAATAGGCCCAGATAGGTTTGACGCTGCCCTTTGCGCAACGCCTCCTCGGCCTGGAGAAACAATCTTCGCTGTTCTTCCACGGAAGCGGCTTGGGCGGAACTAAGCCAGATAAACAGAGCGGCCACGGCAAACAAGACGTGGAGCGTCAATCGCGGCATGCGCATGTGTGGATCTCCTGAGCGGGTTGAGGTTCGCCGGTTGAGTGGCTATGTCATAGTGTCAATTCCGCTTGAAACTGACAAGCCCCATCGCGTCGTCTTTTGCGGATTGCGCCAATTCCTTCCAGCGACCATTCCCCACAAAACAAGCCGAACCAAGGATTCTCATGGATACGTTCATCTTCGATCTGGACAACACCCTCTATCCGGCGTCGAACTCGTTATTTCCGCTGATCGACGCCCGGATCAACCAATACATGCACGAACGGGCCGGTATTCCTGAAGAACAGGTGGACGCGCTGCGCCGCCTGTATTGGCGGGAATACGGGCTGACCATGGTCGGTCTGGCCAAGCACCACGGCGTGGACCCGGAAGACTACCTGGAATACGTCCACGACGTGGACGTGGCCGCGGTCCTGCGGCCTTGCCCGGAGTTGGCCTTGGCCCTGGCGGCCCTGCCCGGTGTCAAGGTCGTCCTGACCAACGGTTCACTGGCCCATGCCCAGCGAGTTCTGAAGGTTCTGGGGCTCCGGGAGGTGTTTACCGAAATATTCGACGTCCGGCTGGCGGCCTACCGGCCCAAGCCCTACCCCGAACCGTACCGGGAAACGCTGCGTCGACTCGGCGTCCCGGGGTCGCGATGCGTGATGGTGGAGGACATGGCCGTGAACCTGAAGACGGCCAAGGAATTCGGCATGGCCACGGTGCTCATTGACCCAGGCAATGGGCCGGGCAACGGCGAGGCGTACGTGGATGTGCGTATTGATGACGTGACCTTGTTTCCGGACGCTTATGCACGATTTGCGCGGGGAAAGAAAAAGGCGGGCTGAAAGCCCGCCTTTTATGTCGTCGACTTCGTCGACTAAATGCTATCGACTGAAATGATAGCCCCGTAATGCTACCGGCGCTCCGCCAGCGCTGCGTCCTTGAGCCACGCGTACCAGGGTTCCAGCCCTTCTCCGGTGCGGCAGGAAACCGGAAAAACGACGATTTCCGGATTCAGGGCCCGGGCGAAGCGGGTCGCCCTTTCCAGGTCGAAATCCACGTAGGGTAGCAGGTCGATCTTGTTCAGCAACAGCACCTTGGACTGGGCGAACATCATCGGATACTTCTCCGGCTTGTCGTCGCCCTCGGTCACGCTGAGCAGGGTCACCTTGGCCTTTTCGCCCAGGTCGAACTCCGCGGGGCAGACCAGGTTGCCCACGTTCTCGATGAACAGCACGTCCAGGGCCGCCAGGTCCATCTGTTTCAGGGCCTCCAGGATCATGGAGCTATCCAGGTGGCAGCCGCCCTCGGTGTTGATTTGCACGGCCTGGGCCCCGGTGGCGGCCACGCGCCGGGCGTCGTTGTCCGTCTGTAAATCGCCCTCGATCACGGCCATACGCAATTCATCGCGCAGATCGCTCAAAGTGCGCTCCAGCAGCGAGGTCTTTCCGGCTCCCGGCGAACTCATCAGGTTCAGGGCCAGCAGGCTGTTTTCCGCGTAGACGTTGCGGAGCTGATCAGCCAAGCGGTTGTTGGCATCCAGGATATTACGGATCACGGGGATGGTTTTGGACATGATATCAAGTGTCTCCTTCGATATGAGCAATGTTCAGTTCCTTGCCGGTGAGCACGGCATGCGCGAACTCCTCGCCGCAGGACGGGCAGGGAGCAAAGTGCAGGCTGCGCACCTCCGGCGAAAACGTCGTTTCACAGCTGGAGCATCGCAAAGACAGCGGCACTTTTTCATACTCCAGCACTGCCCCTTCCAGGGCCGTGCCAAGGGTCATGGCCTCAAAGGCCAGATCCAGGGCCTCCGGGACCATGGTGGACAGCGCGCCGTGCTGGATGGTTATCCGCTGCACGGTGCGCAGACCGTGATTGGCCATCTCGGCCTCCACGATCCGGATCAAGGACTCGGCAATTGACATTTCGTGCATGGGGACCCCCATACTGGAAACCTCCGGTATCGTCCAGGGAGGAAAAACACCCGCCCACTCCCCAAATTCCTTGCCTGCGCAACCTCCGCTGGACTCCAACGGCTTGAGCGGCTATCAGTGCCGACATCGGCACGCCAAACACTCCGTTCATGCCTTCATATCGCCGTTGACGGAGCAAGTATTGGACAAAAACTCCATCGCCTGCTCCATTCCGTTGAGTTCGAAAATTCACAACCCATGTTCCCCGCAAGCCCAAGGAGAATCCCGCCATGTATGTCGGACTGAAAATGCTCACGGACATGCCCACCATCACCCCCAAGACCTTGGTGATGGAGGCGGACAAGATCATGGAAAAAGGCCGCCTTTGGATGCTCATGGCCGTTGACGAAAAGGGCCGCTACATCGGGGCGGTACGCAAGGAGGACGTCCGGTCGGCCCTGCCCTCCCCGGTGACCACCCTGAGTCGGCATGAGTTGAATTACCTGATGTCCAAGCTGACGGTGGAAAAAATGATCCTCAAGGATGTCCCATCCGTTCCTCCGCAGATGGAAATCGAGGAAGCCGCCAAAATCATGTACGACAAGGACTTGGCCGGGCTGCCCGTGGTGGACTCCAAAAACATTCTGTTGGGGTACATCAACCGCAACGTGATGCTTGACGTTCTGGTGGAGGAAATGGGGCTGGCCCAGGGCGGGTCGCGAATCGTCTTCGAGGTCGTGGAGCGCACCGGGGTCATCGCCGAAGTCTCGAACATCATCGCGGCCATGAACGTGAGCATCATCTCCACGGCCACGTTTTATCACAATACGAAGCGGATGGTCGTCATCCGGATCCAGATGGACGATCCGGGACCGGTTCTCAAGGCCTTGTTGGAACGCGGCTACCATGTCGTCGGCCCCTGCGATTTCGCCAAGGAGTGGTGCTAGCAATGGCCATGCTGGAAGTCCGCGACGTCACGCTGACCTTTCGCGGCCTGGCCGCCTTACTGAATGTCGGCTTCAGCGTGGAGCAGGGCCAGATCGCCTCGCTCATCGGCCCCAACGGCGCAGGCAAGACGAGCATGCTCAACTGCATCAGTGGGCGGTACCATCCGGACGAGGGCAAAATCGCCCTGAACGGACGAGACCTGCTCCCCATGGCAGCCCATGACCGGGTCATGGCCGGACTTTCGCGGACCTTTCAGAACATCGCCCTGTTCAAGGGCTTGAGCGTGCTGGACAACCTGATGGTCGGCCGCCATATCCGCCTGAATTACGGCTTGCTCTCGTCCCTGTTCTACTGGGGCAAGGCCCGGCGCAGCGAGGATCTGCACCGCAAGCGCATTGAGGAAATCATCGACTTTCTCGGCCTGTCCCCCTACCGCCATCAGGTGGCGGGCAAGCTGCCCTACGGGGTGCAAAAACGGGTCGAACTGGGCCGGGCATTGGCCGGAGAACCGGAACTGCTGCTCCTGGACGAACCCATGGCCGGGATGAACCTGGAAGAAACCGAGGACATGGCCCGCTACATCCTGGACATCAACGAGGAATGGGGCATCACCGTCCTTCTTGTGGAGCACGACATGGGCGTGGTCATGGACATCTCCGACCAGGTGATCGTCCTGGATTTCGGCCAAGTCCTGGCCACCGGCACCCCGGTCCAGGTCCAGGCAGACCCGAACGTCATCGCCGCCTACCTGGGCAGCGACAACGCGTCGTTTGTCGGAAGATAGCCACGCGCCCCCCTTGAACTTTACGAAGAAAGAATCGCCTTAGAACGACACGGAAGACCCAATGCAGGAAGAACAACGTTCCCAACGCCCTTATGATACAACACTGCCCCGGTTGTTGCTGGACAACGCCGCGCGATTCGGGGCCAAGACGGCTCTGCGGGAAAAGGAATGGGGCGTTTGGCAGCCGTATTCCTGGACCGACTACTTGCGCAAAACCTCGGAATTCGCCGCGGGGATGAAGAAGCTCGGCCTGGGCAAGGGCGACGTGCTGGTGCTCATCGGCGACAACCGTCCGGAATGGCTCTGGGCCGAGCTGGCCATCCAGTCCCTGGGCGGCATGGCCCTGGGGCTGTACCAGGACGCACCGGTGGAGGAGATCGAGTACATCTTTTCGCTCACCAACTGCCGGATGGTCGTGGCCGAAGACCAGGAGCAGGTGGACAAGATGCTGGACCTGAAACAGCGCGTGCCCCATCTCCAATACGTGGTCTACCATGACGCCAAGGGCTTGTCCGGGTACAAGGAAGACGGCCTGCATCCCTTTGAACGGATTTGCGAACAGGGTCGCCCCGATGCGGGCCAGTTCGCCCAGTGGGTGGACCGGCTTCAGCCCGACGACACCTGTTTGATCGCCACCACCTCCGGAACCACCGGACGGCCCAAGCTGGCCATGCTCTCCCACCGCAACCTGCTGTCCATGGCCACCAACCTGGGCCGGGTGGACCCCAAGCACGACACCGACGAGTTCGTCTCTTTCCTGCCCCTGGCCTGGATGGGCGAGCAGATGATGGCCGTGGCCTCGGCCCTGCTGTTCGGCTTTTGCGTCAACTTTCCGGAGGAGCCGGACACGGTGCAGGAAAACATCCGGGAGATCGGGCCGCACCTGATCTTCTCCCCTCCCCGGGTCTGGGAGAATCTGGCCGCCCGGGTACGAGTCAAGATCATGGAGACCAGCCCGCTGAAGCGCTTTCTATATAACCTCTTCCTGCCCATGGGCACGCGCTACGCCGAATGCCTGCTTGCCGGAACCAAGCCCGGTCCGGCCTTGCGTCTGGGCAAGGTCCTGGCCGACGCCGGTCTGTTCCGGGCCCTGCGCGACCGGCTGGGCTTTTCCCGGATTCGCTCCGCCACTACCGGCGGCGCGGCCTTGGGGCCGGACACCTTTCGCTTTTTTCACGCTCTGGGCGTAAACCTGAAGCAGATCTACGGCCAGACGGAAATCGCCGGGATCTCCTGCATCCACGCGGACGGCCGGGTGGATTTCGACTCCGTGGGCGAGCCCATCCCGGAAACCGAGATCATCATTTCCGAGGAAGGCGAAATTCTCTCCCGTTCTCCGGCCGTGTTCCAAGGCTACTACGCCAACCCCGAGGCCACGGCCGAGACCATCCAGGACGGCTGGCTGCGCTCCGGAGACGCCGGATTCTTCAAGGACAACGGGCAGATCGTGGTCATCGACCGGCTCAAGGACGTCATGCACCTGGCCGACGGAACCCAGTTTTCGCCGCAGTTCATGGAGAACAAGCTCAAGTTCTCGCCTTATGTCCGAGAAGCCGTAATTCTGGGCAAGGAGCGTCCCCATCTGGCCGCGATCATCAGCATCGACCCGGAAATCGCGGGGCGATGGGCCGAAAGCCGGCTGCTCACCTACACCACGTACCAGGATCTGGCCGCCAAGAACGAAATCTACGACCTGATCCGGACCGAAATCGCCGAAATCAACGCCGGCCTCCCGGAAACCACTCGGATCAAGCGCTTCGCCCTGCTGTTCAAGGAACTGGACGCGGACGACGGCGAACTGACCCGGACCCGCAAGCTGCGCCGCAAGGTGGTGGAGGAGCGCTACCTGCCGCTCATCGAATCCCTCTACGGCCCGGACGTCTGCATGAACCTGACCGCTTCCATCCAGTACCAGGACGGGCGGATGCGGGAAATGTGCGGGAGTATTCAGATTGCTACCGTGGACTAAACGGTCCTTGCCCCATCCGTGAACCCTTCAGCCTGAATCAACCATGGAATACTATCTTCAACTCTTCGTGAACGGCTTAGTGGTCGGAAGCATTTACAGTTTGGTGGCTCTGGGCTTCGTGATCATTTACAAGGCGACCAAGGTTGTCAATTTCGCCCAGGGCGAGATGGTCATGGTCGGGGCGTACATCTGTTTCGCCTTGACCGTGCAGATGGGGCTGCCGTTTCTGGTTTCCTTTCTGATGACCCTGGTGTTTTCCGTGATCCTCGGCCTGTGCATCGAGCGGGTGATTTTGCGCCCGTTGATCGGCGAGCCGATCATCAGCGTGATCATGGTTACCGTGGGGCTGTCCACGGTGCTCAAATCCCTGGTCCAGTTGTTCTGGGGCACCCAGATCCGGGTCTATCCGCCCATCCTGCCCACGGACCCGATCTGGATCGCCGGCGTGCCGGTGGCCCCGGTGTACATCGCGGCCTTTGTCCTCTCCGCCCTGCTGTTCGCCGTGTTCTCACTGTTCTTCAAATATTCCCGGACCGGCATTGCCATGCGGGCCACGGCCATGGACCAGCAGGCCGCCCAGTCCATGGGCATCGGGGTCAAGAACATCTTCGCCCTGTCCTGGTGCATCGCCGCGGTGGTCTCCAGCATCGGCGGGATCATCCTGGGCAACATCAACGGAATCAACGCCCAGTTGGGGCACCTAGGCCTGAAGGTCTTTCCCGCTGTCATCCTCGGCGGCCTGGACAGTTTATTGGGCGCGGCCCTGGGCGGACTGATCATCGGCGTCCTGGAAAACGTGGCCGACGGCTTCATGCAGCAGGTCTTCAGCCTGCCCGGCTTCAAGGAAGTCGCCGCTTACGTGGTCCTGGTGATCATCCTGATGCTGCGGCCCTATGGGTTGTTCGGCACCCATGAGATCGAAAGAGTTTAGACACATGAATTTTAAGAATATATCATTCAAGCAGGTCGGCCATGCGCGGTAAATGCGGACTGTTTCACACCTCCTATGCCTCGGAAACCCGGTTCTTCCAGACCGGATTTCAGAAACTAAGCCTGGGCGTCTTCCTGGCCCTGCTCCTCTGTTCCCCGTTTTTCCTGAGCAACTATCAGGTCTCGATGCTGAACATGATCAACATCGCGGTGATCGGGGCCGTGGCCTTGAACCTGCTCACCGGGTGCTGCGGCCAGATATCCCTGGGCCACGGCGCGTTCATCGGCGTGGGAGCGTATACAACGGGCATCTGCACCCTGGCCGGATGGCCGTTTTTCGCGGCCCTGCTCTTCGGCGGGCTGGTTACGGCCGTGGTGGGCATGCTCTTCGGCATCCCATCGCTGCGCCTGAAGGGCATCTATCTGGCCATCGCCACCCTGGCCGCCCAGTTGATTCTGAGCTACGTCTTCCTGCACTGGGAGTCGGTCACCGGTGGCTCCATCGGCATGGGGCTGGACGCGCCGGTTATCCTGGGCATATCCCTGGATAACGACGCCAAGATGTTCTACCTGACCTTCGGCGTGGCCGCGGTCAGCGTCCTGCTGGTGGCCAATATCCTGCGCACCCGCCACGGGCGGGCCTTCGTGGCCATCCGGGACTTTCACCAGTCCGCCGAGTCCGTAGGGGTGAACCTCTTCGCCTACAAGCTGCAAGCCTTCGCCGTCAGCTCCTTCCTGGCCGGGATCGCCGGCGGACTCTGGGCCCACTACACCATGTACATCACCCCGGAGCAGTTCGACATCATGCTCTCCATCCAGTACCTGGCCATGATCATCATCGGCGGCCTGGGCAGCGTGCTGGGCAGCATCTTCGGCGCGGTCTTCGTAACCTTGCTCCCGGAATTTCTAGGCGCTTTGGCCCAGTTGGCCGGTACGTTCTTCCCGAACATCAGCATGTATTTCCTGGCCCTGCGCGAGGGCATCTTCGGCCTGATCCTCGTCCTGTTCCTGATCTTCGAGCCCGAAGGCCTGGCTCATCGCTGGCGACTGATCAAGGCGTATTGGAAGCTGTATCCATTCGCGCATTAGCAGATTTTTTCCACATATTCCAAGGAGGGATGGAGATGAGACGAGGACTTCTCTTAGTGGCGGCGGCCTTGATGCTGTTCGCGGCATCGCCGGGCTTGGCCCAGATCAAAGTCGGCGTGCTGTCCGATCTGAGCGGCCCCACGTCCGATGTTGGTCGGCCGTATGCCGACGGAATCCGGCATTGCGTCGAGTATCTGAACAAGCAGGGCGGCATTGCCGGGCAGCGCATCGAATTGCTCCAGGTGGACTACGCCTACAACGTGCAGCAGGCCATCGCGGCCTACAACCGCTTCAAGGGCCAGGGCATGGTTGCGCTGCAAGGCTGGGGCACGGCCGACACGGAGGCCTTGGTCCGGTTCGTGGCCCGGGACGAGATCCCGACCTACTCGGCCTCCTATTCCGCGCACCTGACCGACCCGAAAACAGCGCCCTACAACTTCTTCATCGCCGCGGACTATTCCACCCAGGCCCGGGCCGCCCTGCAGTACTTCCATGACAACTGGACCGAAGACCGCCCCATCAAGCTCGGCCTGCTCTACCCCAACCACCCCTACGGCCTGGCGCCCATTCCGGCCATCAAGGCCTTTGCCCAGGAGTTGGGCTTCGAGTTGGTAGGCGAAGACAACGTCGGCCTGGGAGACATGGACGCCACCAGCCAGTTGCTACGCATGCAGCGCCTGGCCCCGGACTACGTCTGGGTGGGCGGGACCATCTCTTCCACCGCGGTGATCCTCAAGGACGCTCAGAAGATCGGCATGCAGGCCAAATTCATCACCAACATCTGGGGCAGCGACGAGCAACTTCTGAAACTGGCCGGTTCCGCGGTCAACGGCCATTACGGCCTGCACACCTCCGCGGTGTACGGCGCGGAGGTGCCGGGCATGAAGGTCATCGAAGAACTCACCGGTGGCCGCCACCAGAATATCCACTACATCCGCGGCTTCGCCTCCATGTACACCATGGCCGAGGCCATCCGCGTCGCCGCGGAGCAGGGCAAGGTCACCGGGCCGGCCATTCGGGACGCCTCCCGGACCCTGCGCGACTTCGATCCCATGGGTCTGACGCCGCCGATCAGCTTTTTCGAAGATGATCACCGACCGAACATGGTGGTCTATCTCTACCAGCTTTTCGAAGATCGCATGGAACTGGTGGCTGAGCAGGAGTTGGAGCGACGTCCGGAGTGGTTTGGACATTAGGAGTACAGGGGCGGTTCGCAAACCGCCCCTCCTTTCCCCCCTGGTCTCCTGAACCGTGAACCGTAACCCCCTGAACCTCCCCACCATGGACCTGCTTAAAATCGAAAACCTCGAAGTCGTGTACAACGACGTCATTCTGGTGCTCAAAGGCCTTTCCCTGAAGGTCCGCCAGGGCCAAATCACGGCCCTGCTGGGGCCCAACGGCGCGGGCAAATCCACCACCCTCAAGGCCGTATCCGGACTGATCCGCACCGAGGACGGCGAGATCACCGAGGGCGCGGTCATGTATCAGGACCGCCCCATCCACAAGACCCTGCCTGAAAAGATCGTCCGCGAGGGCATCTTCCAGGTCATGGAAGGTCGGCGCGTCTTCGAGGACCTCAGCGTTGAGGAAAACCTGCGTTGCGGCGGCTTCACCCGCCCGGCCTCAGAGTATCCGGAGTCCTTACGACGGGTTTATGAATACTTTCCCCGACTCCAGGAGCGCCGTAAACAGTTGGCCGGATACCTTTCAGGCGGGGAGCAGCAGATGCTGGCCATTGGCCGAGCCTTGATGGCCAAACCGAAACTGCTCTTGCTGGACGAACCCTCTCTGGGGCTGGCCCCGTTGCTGGTGGAGGAAATCTTCACCATCGTCCAGCGGGTCAACCAGGAAGAAGGCGTAACTATCCTCCTGGTGGAACAGAACGCCCGCGCCGCCTTAAGCATTGCCCAGCACGGCTACATTCTTGAAAACGGACGGATCGTCATGGACGGCACTTCGGAATCCCTGCTCAACAACCCTGACGTTCAGGAATTCTACCTCGGCCTGGGCCACGGCGGAGAAAAACGCAGCTACCGCGACGTCAAGCACTACCGCCGACGCAAGCGTTGGCTCGGTTAGTTCATGCCCGTCAATGAGAAGCCTTCCGTGGCTTCCGAGGTCGCCGGCCCGCCCGGCCCCAACGTCGAAGAACTTTTCTCCGACGGACCGGTGGTCCTCTTTGTCTGGAAGCCGAAACCCGGCTGGCCCGTGGAATATGTTTCCCGAAATGTCGCCAGCCTGATCGGCTATAGTCCCACCGAAATTCTCTCACCAGCTTTCTACTTCATCGACCTGCTCCATCCGGACGACCTCCAGCGAACCGCGAACGACATCCACAACCACCTCAAGAACAATGCAAGCCAATTCGAACAGTTTTATCGACTGCGGCACAAGGACGGACCGTACCGCTGGATTCATGACTACACCCGGCCGGTATACGATCATTCCGGACAGATCGTTCGGATTCAAGGCTATCTCTTGGATCAAACCCCGCGCAAACAAGCCGAGCTGGCCCTGGCCGAGAACGCCCGCCAGACTCAGGCCATTTTGGACAACGTCATCGACGGGATCATCACCATTGACGAAAATCGCGTCGTGACCTCCTTCAACCGCGCTGCGGAGCGCATATTTGAATACAGCGCGCAAGAAGTGCTGGGACGAAACGTGAACATGCTCATGCCCGAGCCGTATCACAGCGAGCATGAAGGCTACGTCAACAATTACCTGCAGACCGGCGTGACGAAGATCATCGGTATCGGGCGCGAGGTCGAAGCCCGTCGAAAAAACGGACGGACCTTTCCCATGGAACTGTCCGTTTCGGAAATATCCCACAATGGGAAAAGGGTCTTCATCGGCATGGTTCGGGACATCACCGAGCGCAAGCGCATGGAGCGGATGAAAAACGAATTTGTGGCCACTGTCAGCCATGAACTGCGCACCCCCCTGACGTCCATCAGCGGCCCCATCAGCCTGCTCCTGGGCGGGGCGCTGGGCGAACTGCCGGAGTCGGCCCGCAAGATGCTGGAAGTAGCCCACAAAAACAGCCTTCGCTTGGCCAACCTGATCAACGACCTGTTGGACATGGAAAAAATCGCCGCTGGAAAGATGCCCTTTGAGTTGAGCACCCAAGAGGTAATGCCCATGGTGGAGCAAGCCGTGCACCTCAGCCAGCCCCACGCCGCCCAATACCAGGTCAAGCTGAGCTTGGTTGAACGTGCCGATGGAGTTCACGTCCGGGTGGACGGTCAGCGTCTGCAACAAATTCTGACAAACTTTCTTTCCAACGCAGCCAAATTTTCTCCCAAGGACGGCTCTGTCCAAGTCGGAGTAAAAAAACTGGACGGACAGGTCCGCATCCGGGTCAGCGACGACGGTCCTGGCATCCCCAAGGAATTCCGGAGTCGAATTTTCCAAAAATTCTCCCAAGCGGATTCCTCGGACACCCGGCAAAAAGGTGGCACCGGCCTTGGACTGGCTATTGCCAAGGAACTGGCCGAAAAGATGGGCGGACGCGTCGACTTTGAATCAGAGCATGGACAAGGATCAATATTTTACGTGGATTTGCCGCTAGTTGCGACCAAGGCTGAACGGGTGGTAGACGACTTCCGTCATTCTGAATCTTGACCCCTCCCCACACAACAAATGAGCACCCTCCAAAACATTCTCTACGTGGAAGACGAACCGGACATCCAGGCCGTGGCTCAGATCGCCCTGGAGATGGTCGGTGGCTTTACCTTGAAGGTTTGTTCCTCCGGCCGGGATGCGCTGGAGACCGTGCGGACGTTCGTTCCGGACCTGATCTTGATGGACGTGATGATGCCGGGCATGGACGGTCCGACAACCATGGGTGAATTGAGAAAACTGCCAGACCTGGAGCACACTCCCGTGGTCTTCATGACCGCTAAGGTCCAGCCGGGAGAAGTTTCCGAGTACTTGGCCCTCGGGGCTCGGGGAGTAATCGCCAAGCCCTTCGACCCCATGAAACTGGCCGACGAGGTGCGTGCGATCTGGGAACGGAAAAATGAGTGAGGATAAATCGTCGGCCATAGCAGACCAGTTGCAAGCCTTGCGAGACATGTTCCGCCAGCGCCTGGACAGCGAGATTCCACAACTAGAGCGACTGGCCGACGCCCTGGCCTCGGATTCCGACACGGCTCCTCACCTGGAGGAAATGCTACGCGCCCTGCACAAAATGGCCGGTTCCGCCGGTACCTTTGGCTTCCCGGAATTGGGCTCGGCAGCCAGAAGCCTTGAAGTCCGTCTTCAAGGTTGGGTGCAAAATTCCCGGCCGACAATGCCTCCGGCGCAAGACCTACATGATCTCCGTCGCGACGTGCATGCTCTGCGCGGATACCTGACGGAACATCAGCCCGTTGAAGAACCTTCCGACGACGCCGCGCAAACGACGGACCGTCCTTCGAAAATAAACGGCGAAGTCGTGGTATGCCTGGTGGAGGACGAAGAACCGTTGGCCCAGGAATTGAAGCGAATCTTCGGGCACTTCGGTTACGTGATTCATCGCTATACCTTGCTGGCTGAGGCGGCCCAATCCCTCCACCACCGGAAGCCGGATGTTATAATCCTGGACGTGGCCTTTGAATCAAACGGCCTGAACACCATCGAACAGGTAGTCCTTTCCCCGGAATTCACGGACCTGGGGCGGCCGATCATTTTTCTCTCCGACCGGGACACCTTTGATATCCGGGTCCAAGCCGCCCGCATCGGGGCTGAAGGGTTCTTTCCCAAGCCGGTGGATATCCCCAAACTCATCGACCGAGTCGAGCAGTCCATTCGTCGCAAGCAAGACATTCCCTATCGCCTGCTGATCGTGGACGACGACGAGGAGTTGGCAAAGCACTACGCACTGGTGCTGAAAGCGGACGGAATGGAAGCCAGGACCCTGAGCGAACCCCAGGGCATTCTGCACGTTTTGCGGGAATTCCAGCCGGAATTGATCCTCATGGACGTGGCCATGCCCGGTTATACCGGGATGGACCTGGCCCGAGTGATCCGGATGCATGAAGAATGGGTGAGCATGCCCATCATCTACCTCTCCGCGGAGACGGACAAGGACCGACAACTTTCGGCCTTAAGCAGCGGAGGGGACGATTTTCTGACCAAACCCATCTCCGACCACCACCTGGCCGCAGCGATCTCGGTCCGGGCCGCCCGAATGCGTCAGCTCACGGAACTGATGGTCAAGGACAGCCTGACCGGCCTGCTCAAGCACTCTCGCATCAAGGAACAGATCGCCCTGGAATTTGCCCGAACCAAGCGCGAACGGACGTCCCTGTGCGTGGCCATGTTGGACATCGATCACTTCAAAAAAGTCAATGACACCTACGGACACGTTGTGGGCGACCAAGTGATCAAGGCCCTTGCCCATCTCCTGAAACAACGCTTGCGCAAGACCGACGGCATCGGACGGTACGGAGGGGAGGAATTTGCCGTGGTCCTGCCCCGGTGTGAACCCGAAGCGGCTCGAGAGCTGCTGGACGACATTCGTAAACGCTTTAAGGAAATCCGGTTTACCGCCGAAAACGAAGATTTTACCGTGACCCTGAGTGCTGGAGCGGTCATGGCCGAGGAGTATCCGGACGCTTCGGCCATGCTCGTGGCCGCGGACGAGGCCTTGTATGACGCTAAACGCAGCGGCCGGGACCGTATTCATCTCGGCGGCGCTATGCAAAAGGACGCATAAACATGGACAAGATTGAAGCCCTGCTGCGGCAGATGCGGCGGGCATTTTTAAACGAAATGGGAGAGCGTTGCGATCGCCTGGAGCAAAAGATCATCCAACTGGAACGGACCCCCGTCGACCGCGACGTTTTCGAGGAACTGTATCGCGGCGTGCACAGCCTCAAAGGCTCTGGCGGAACCCATGGCCTGCACATCATCACCGCTATTTGCCACCAATTCGAAAACCTTCTTACCGAAGCCTCCGGGGCGTGCGATTTCAGCGACAACTGCATTTCCAAGTCCCTGGCCTACATTGATCTGCTGCGCAAAGTGCAACAGGTGGCCGGCGAGGACGATCCGGACTATGCGTCCCTGGAAGCTGAGCTGGAACGCTTGCGGGAACCGGAGAAACAACGGCGTATTGAAGTGCTGATGGCCGAACCCTCGAACATCATGCAGCAGGTCCTGCGCAAGGCCCTGGCGGACCAGCCCGTCCAGATCACCATGGTGGACGACGGAATCGCGGCCATCGAACTGCTGATGCGTCACAAATTCCAGGTCGCCGTCCTGGCCCGTGAACTGGTCCGGCTCAACGGCGTGGCCGTGGTCGCGGCCATCCGCGCCTCCCAGGGCCGCAACGCCAAAATCCCCTTCATCCTCCTGACCAGCAACCCGGAAACCGTCCCGCGAAACGTGGCCATCGACAAGGTCCTGCCCCGTGACAAACACCTGATGGTCGAAGTGCTCCAGACCCTGACGGGGTTGACCGGCTCCCGAACCGATATTTGACCTTTGCCGCGGGCCGGGGCTACAAGCTCACGCCTTTGCCCGCGACCAAAAAATTTTCTTACGGCAGTCGCTCAACATTTACGCTTAAAGGACATCCGGGGGTTTTGGGAACCTCGGTGCCCGCACATATTCAAGAGGATCACGCATGCAACGCCGTCTCAGCCGCATTCTGGTCACCGGAGGATGTGGATTCATCGCCTCCAACTTCATCCTGTCCCTGATGGAGCGCCGCAAGGATCTGCTCGTCGTCAACCTGGACAAGTTGACCTACGCCGGAAACCGGATGAACCTGCTGCCCCTGGAACAAGGTCAGGACTCCCGGTATGTTTTCGTCCATGGAGACATCGCCGATCCGGAGTTGGTTCCCCGACTTTTGGCCGAACACCGGATCCAGGCCGTGCTCAATTTCGCGGCGGAGTCCCATGTGGACCGTTCCATCCACGATTCCTCGCCGTTCATCACCACGAACATTCAGGGAACGCACAATCTGCTGGAGGCCTCCCGCAAAGCGGGAATCGAATTGTTTTTACAGGTTTCCACGGACGAGGTCTACGGAACCCTCGGCCCGGAGGGCCTGTTCACCGAGGATACGCCCCTGGCCCCCAACAGTCCCTACTCCGCGTCCAAGGCCTCGGCGGATTTGCTGGTCCGGGCCTATCACGAGACCTACGGCCTGCCCACGGTGATCACCCGCTGCTCCAACAACTATGGCCCGTTCCAGTTTCCAGAGAAGCTGATCCCGCTGATGATCACCCTGGCCTGGGAAGACAAGCCCTTGCCGGTCTACGGCGACGGAGCCAACGTCCGGGACTGGATTCACGTCCTGGACCATTGCCGCGGCGTGGAGTTGGCCATGGACCGGGGCCGCCCCGGGGAGGTCTACAATTTCGGCGGCGACGCCGAACGCACCAACATCCAGGTAGTCACGGCCATCCTGAACCTGCTGGGCAAGCCCCACTCCCTGATTCGCTCTGTCCAGGACCGGCCCGGTCACGACCGACGCTACGCCATGGACTTCTCCCTGTCCGCCCGTGAGCTGGGATTTGCCCCGTCCGTCACCTTTGAACAAGGGCTTCAGGAAACCATCCAGTGGTACGAGGACAACCGGGAATGGCTGCGCAGGATTCAGGACGGCAGCTACCGAGACTTCATGGACGCCTGGTACGGAGAGCGGCGATGAACGAGCAAACTGATTCCCGCGCATACCAGACACCGCGAACCGTCATGGTCCTAGGCGGCAAGACCGGGCTTTTGGGCCAGTCCCTCTGCGCCGCCCTGACCAAGGCCGACTGGACCGCGCTGCCCGTGGGCCGGGAAGACGTAGATCTCTTCGACACGGATCAACTCGCCGCTTTCTTGGACCGCCACGAGCCGGACGTGATCTGCAACACCGTGGCCTACACCCAGGTGGACTTGGCCGAGGACGAGCCGGAACTGGCCATGCAGGTGAACAAACTCCTGCCCGTCAAGCTCGGTCGCCTGGCCAAGCAGCGCGGCATCCAGTTGGTACATTACAGCACGGACTTTGTCTTCGACGGCCAGGGCTGCGAGCCGTACCAGCCCGACGACGCCGTCAATCCGCTGTGCGTCTACGGCAAGACCAAACTGGCCGGAGAGAACGCGCTGCGGGAACTGGCTCTGGACCGATTGAGCATCGTCCGCACGGCTTGGCTCTTCGGACCGGGACGGTCCAACTTCGTGAGCAAGATTCTCACCCTAGCCTCCCAGCGCGCCTCCTTGAACGTGGTCCACGATCAGATCGGCTCTCCGACCTACACCCCGGACCTGGCCGAATATTCCGTGGAATTGCTCAAAGCCGGGGGGACCGGGATATTTCATCTCGTGAACGGCGGTTGCGCCTCCTGGTGCGAACTGGCCGCTTCCGCCGTGCAAGCCATGGGCCTGCAATGCGACGTCCACCCCATCACCTCGGACCAATATCCGCAAAAAGCCCGCCGCCCGGCCTATTCCGTACTGAACAGCGAATCCTTCACCGCGCTTACCGGTGTCAAGCCCCGCCCCTGGCTGCACGGGCTGCGGGAATATGTGTTTTGCCACGTCTGCTGATGCAGGTAATGGAGCGGCGTTTCACGCCTGCATCGGCCCATGCCCTCGAAATCGCTATCGAATCGGAATTGAACCTGGAATTAAGAATGCTGTGCATCACTCCGTGATTACGAAATCTTCTTGGACATAAGGTTCGATTTCGATCACGATTTCGTTTTCGATACCGATTCAGATAGCGGGTGAGTATCGCCCCCTCCTTCCTTGACAGAACCTTCCGGCATATTTATGGGGTCTAGCACTCTCTCTTATCGAGTGCTAGACAGGATACCACCATGGAACTTCAGCCACGCGAAATCGGCGTTTTGACGACGCTCATCGAGGATTACATCCAGACGGCCGCGCCCGTGGGGTCCCGGACCATCGCCAAAAAATCCAATCTGAACCTCAGCCCGGCCAGCATCCGCAACATCATGGCCGACCTGACGGACAAGGGCTATCTGGAACAGCCTCACACCTCGGCCGGACGGATACCCTCGGCGCATGGCTTCCGCTTTTACGTGGACACCCTATTGAAATATCACCCGCTCACCCCGGAGGAGCGGACCCAGCTCACCGAGCACATGGGCGACGACAGGCGGGATGTCTCCGAACTGCTGCGCAACGCCTCCCGGCTCCTGTCGGCCTACACCCGGCAGGTGAGCATGGTCCTGGCGCCCAAGGCCACGAACATCGGCTTCAAGCACATCGACTTCATCCTGCTCAAGCCCGGCCTGGCCATGGCCATTCTGGTGGTGGAGGGCGGCATCGTCCGCAACAAGATCGTCTCCGTGGAGCCCGAGTTGGGCACGGACGATCTGGTCACGTACAGCAATTATCTGAATCAGTTGTTCCAAGGCCGGACCCTGGCCCAGGTCCGGACCAAGCTGCTCCAGGAAATGGACGCGGTCCAGCGTGAGTATCAGGCCGTCAGTCAACAGGCCCTGGTCCTGGCCCAGCAGGTGTTCTCCGGCGGAAACGAGCGGGAAGTCTATGTCGAGGGCACGGTGAACTTCTTTACCCACCCGGAGTTCGCCAACCCGGCCAAGCTTCAGGAACTGCTGCGCATGCTGGAGGAACGCACCCAACTGCTGGAACTGTTGGACAAGGTGGCCAAGCCCGATGGTATTTCCATCATCTTCGGGCGCGAAGACGATCAGGAAGGCTTGCAGGAATTCACGCTGATTTCCTCTCCCTACCTGGGACAGGACGACCCCCTGGGAGTGGTGGGCATCATCGGCCCGATCCGCATGGACTACGCCAAGGTTGTCCCTCTGGTCGAATTCACGGCCCAGGTGATCAGCCAGCTCTTGAGAAATCGATTTTAAGGGCCCTAATAAAGGGTCCTGGATACGCAAGGAGGAGAACATGTCTCAAAAGAATAATCCCTATGCCGAGGCGGCACATCGGGCGGACCATACCGTGGGCGAGAACATTGATGTCGAGGATGTCGCGAACGGATCGGAGGAGACCGGAACGCCGAAAATGACTGCCGATATGATCGATGAGGAGCAGCTGACCCGGCTGTGCGAGGAAAAAGTCTGTCCCAACTGTCGACTTTTGGCTCAGGTCCAGGATGAAAAACTGCGCATGGCCGCGGACACTGAAAACCTGAAGAAGCGCTTGCAACGGGAAAAGGACGACTTTTGCAAATTCGCCACGGAATCCGTGCTGGAAGACCTGTTGCCGATCCTGGACAACCTGGACCTGGCCCTGGAGCACGGCGGAAAGACCGGCACGAGCAAGGAGCTGCTCAGCGGGGTGGAAATGACCCGCAAACTGTTTCTGGACATTCTCGCCCGCCACGAGTTGGAGCCTCTGGGCCAATCCGGCGAGGACTTCGACCCCAATTGGCACGAAGCCTTGGCCCAGCAGCCGCATCCGGACTTTGAGCCCGGCAAGGTCTGCCACGTGGTTCAAAAAGGCTATCGCCTCAAAGGACGGCTGCTCCGTCCGGCCAAAGTGCTGGTCAGTATGGAGTGCGCCGTATAATTTTTTCATCCGCCCCTTTACAAGCGGACAATCAACCTTAACTTGATCGAAAAATATCCATTGCGTTCAGGAGGAATCAAAAACATGGGAAAAATCATCGGTATCGATCTGGGAACGACGAATAGTTGCGTCTATGTGATGGAGGGCAAGGAGCCCAAATGCATCACCAACCCCGAAGGCGGACGAACCACTCCGTCCATCGTGGCCTTCACCGACAAGGAACGGCTGGTCGGTGAGATTGCCAAGCGCCAAGCCGTCACCAACCCGGAAAAGACCGTATTCGCCATCAAGCGACTGATGGGCCGTCGTTTCGACGCCAAGGAAATCACGTCCTGGAAGGATAGTTGCCCGTACAAGATCGTCGAAGGGAGCAACGGCGATTCCTACGTGGACATCAACGGCAAGAAGTACAGCGCTCCGGAAATTTCGGCGATGATCCTGCAGAAGCTGAAGTCCGACGCCGAAGCCTATCTGGGCGAAACCGTGACCGAGGCCGTAATCACCGTTCCGGCCTACTTCAACGACAGCCAGCGCCAGGCCACCAAGGACGCCGGACGGATCGCCGGACTGGAAGTCAAGCGGATCATCAACGAGCCCACCGCGGCCTCCCTGGCCTACGGCTTTGACAAGAAAAAGAACGAAAAGGTCGCCGTGTTCGACCTGGGCGGCGGGACCTTCGACATTTCCATTCTGGAAGTCGGCGACAACGTCGTTGAAGTCCGGGCCACCAACGGCGACACCTTTCTTGGCGGCGAGGACTTCGACCACCGGGTTATCGATTACCTCGTCAGCGAATTCAAGCGGGACAACGGAATTGATCTGTCCAAGGACCGCATGGCTCTGCAGCGGCTCAAGGAAGCCGGAGAAAAGGCCAAGAAGGAACTCTCCACCTCCATGGAGACGGAAATCAACCTGCCCTTCATCACTGCGGACCAGAACGGCCCCAAACACCTGCTGATCAAGCTCTCCCGGGCCAAGCTGGACAAGTTGGTGGAAGACCTGGTGGACCGAACCATTGAGCCCTGCAAAAAGGCCCTGGCCGACGCCGGACTGAAGACCTCGGACATCGACGAGGTGATCCTGGTCGGCGGGATGACCCGGATGCCCCTGGTGCAGAAAAAAGTCCAGGACTTTTTTGGACGCGAACCGCACAAGGGCGTGAATCCGGACGAGGTCGTGGCCATGGGCGCGGCCATTCAGGGCGGAATTCTGGCCGGGGACGTCAAGGACGTCTTGCTGTTGGACGTCACCCCGCTGTCTTTGGGCATCGAAACCCTGGGAGGAGTCTGCACCAAGCTCATCGAGCGCAACACCACCATCCCGACCCGCAAGAGCCAGGTCTTCACCACGGCCGCGGACAACCAGCCTTCGGTTTCCATTCACGTGCTCCAGGGCGAACGGCCCATGGCCGGGGACAACAAAACCCTGGGCCGCTTCGAGTTGACCGGCATCCCGCCCGCTCCCCGGGGCATGCCCCAGGTGGAGGTGGCCTTTGACATCGACGCCAACGGGATCGTCAACGTCTCGGCCAAGGACCTGGGCACGGGCAAGGAGCAGTCCATCCGGATCACCGCTTCCAGCGGCCTGTCCGAGGACGAAATCCAGAACCTGGTCAGGGACGCCGAGACCCACGCGGACGAGGACAAGAAGAAACAGCAGCTCATCGAAGCCCGCAACCACGCTGACTCCCTGATTTACGCCACGGAGAAGTCCATCAACGACCTGGGCGACAAGTTGGACTCCGTGCTGCGCGGCGAAATCGAAACCAAGATCGAAAGCCTGAAGAAGCTCATGGAAGGCGACGACGAAGCTGAAATCCGCCGTGCTTCCGAGGAGTTGGCCCAGGCTTCGCACAAGCTGGCCGAACAACTCTACGCCCAGAAAAGCGGTGGAGAACAGGGCGGCCAAGCCGGTCCCCAGCCTGGAGCGCAGCCGGGCGGCCAGCAGGACGGTCCGAAGAAGGACGACGACGTCGTGGACGCGGACTACACCGAGGTCAAGTAGCACTCCGGGATGCCGTCGCCTTGACAGGCTGTTTGCCGTATCCCTATACCTCAAGCCTGACCCGCGTTAACGCGGGTCAGGCTTTTTTTGTACGCGACGCCCGCTGCCTTTATCTCGTCCGATATCCAAGATGCCCCAGAGTCTCCTTTTCAAGGCGGTTGCATGGTTCACCAACTTGCTCTACGCGGAATCCTGATCCTTCTCCTGATCATCCCGGTCTTTTTCACCGGCGGCTGCATTGAGAAGAAACGCCTGCCCCCCATTGCCCCGCCGCCCGCGGAAGAGACCGTTCAGGGGCTGCTCCTGCAAGCCGACGCGGCGTGGCAGGCCAGGGACTACCAACGCAGTCGACAACTCTACGATGTCCTGGTGTCCGAGCCGCTGGATCATCGCCAACTGGACCTAGCCTGGGAGCGGTTGGCCGTCAGTTCCCTGCAGACCCAGGACTACGTCCGCGCCCAGGACGCCCTGATCCGCTGGGCCCTGCTGGACCCGAAACTGCGCCTGGACTGGTTCTGGCACGATTACCGGGTCCTTGCCCTGCTGGGGCAGGGCAAGGAGGATCAGGCCGAGGACTATCTGCTTCAGATCCTGCGGCAACCGGAATCCCCGTGGTCCTTGCGGTCCTCCGCCGGGATCCGACTCTCGGAAATATACCGCCAGCACAGGGACTACGCCCCCTTGCCCCTTCTCTTCGCCGACCTGCACGCCGCTGCCCCGGACGCCCAGGCCAAGGCCGAACTGGAACGGGTCGTGGTCCAAATCGTCAGGGAAATCCCGGATGCGTCGCTCCAACGGCTTGTAGAGCGAGTCCCATCCGCGGAGTCGACCGCCTTTCCCAACTCCGTGTTCGCCTGGGAACAGCGCCGTCGCGAAGCCCGGCAACGTCCGGGAGAATGGCCTGAGACCTGGGCGGCCATGCAGCGCCTCCTGCAGCAAGGTGTGTGGACTGATCCCCGGCCTTTCGTCGAGGACCTCGACGAATTGCAGGAGCACTTCGGGACGCCCGGTATCTGCGTCGGCCTTCTTCTTCCCTTGGACGGCCCACTGGCCGAAACCGGTTGGAAGGTGGTCCGGGGAGCAGAAGCCGGACGCGCCGCGCTTGAAAAGAACGGCTATCCGGTGCGCTTGGAGATCGCCAATTCCCAAGCCGCGGACATTCTGGAGACCTTGTCGACCATGGCCCCGGAATGCCGGATGATCGGCGGTCCGATCCAGCGTGACGCCTGGGACCGGCTGCACGGAACGAACCTCTCGTCCCAGCGCCGTTTTTTCACTTTCATGCCCACCATGGGCCAAGCCACGGAGGGCCAACAGGCATGGCGGTTCTTCGCCGGCCCGCAAGACCAGGTCCGCACCCTGGCCAACCTGGCCCTGAGCAAAATGGGCATCTCCAGCTTGGCCGTGCTCTTTCCCCAAGACCGCTTCGGCGAGCACATGGGAGAGATGTTCACACGGGAAGTTATCCGCATGGGCGGTCAAATTACCGGCCACCAAAGCTATCAGCCCGGCCAACATGAAGAGTGGGGCGAGGCTGTGGCCTCGCTGCTGGGAGTTCCGGCCCAACAACGCCGTGGCCGCCAGGACGGGGCCGTCCTCCCCAGGCCCCCGTTCCAGGCCGTATTCATTCCGGACAGCCTGAGCGACGCCGAGGTGCTCCTGCCCCAGTTCTTCTACTACGACGAGCCGCGCCTGCTGATCCTGGGCCCGGAACTCTGGAGCCAAGCCTGGCTGCAACGCCCGCGGCACACGGAATTGCAATACTTCCGCCTGGCCGCGATGCCCGGTGCTTGGTGGCCGGACAACCCGACGCCCGCGACTCGCGCCCTGACTGAAGTCGCGCACGCATCTGAACAAACCCCGGATTTCTGGATGGCCCTGGGCTATGACTTCATCCGCTTTGCCGCCCGGATCAGCCAAACCGCCCAGACCAGCTCCCCGGACCACCTGAACGCCCACCTGGCCGCGTTCTCGGATTTCGACTGGAGCATGGCCCCCCTCTCCTGGAACGACCAAGGCCAAGCCCGCCAAGACCTCTTCCTGTTCCAACCCACGAGCCAGGGATTGAACCTCATCGATCCGATGGCGCTACGGAATCAGTTGGACCGGGTCAGGGAGCGGTTCGCAAGGTGATGCCCGGACGGCGATCCGTCATCGTGTTAGATTGATCCAGATGCGAATCAGAATAATCACTCGGAACGTGAGCAGCATGAACAAGGAGAACGCATGAGCATCAGTACTGATGAAGTAGAAAAAGTAGCCGGGTTGGCCAGGTTGAACCTGGAGCCGGAGAAAGTAGAGCAGTTCGCGGCTCAATTCAACGATATCCTCGGCTATATGCAGAAACTGAACGAACTGGACACTTCCGGGGTGGAGCCGCTGTATTCTCCGGTGACCCACGAAACGGTGTTCCGGAACGACGAGGTCCGCATGGAATTCAGCCGGGAGGAACTCCTGGGCAACGCTCCGGAAACCGACGGCAGCTACTTCATCGTCCCTCGAATCGTCGGTTGATTTTCGCAGCCCAAACGCATCACCGCTTCACGTTCTCGACAAATCAAAATACCCACTGAAGGACAGAGCATGTCTGAACTTTGTTTCCACACCATGGCCGAGATTCGCCGACGACTGGCCGTCGGCGAGGTCCGGGTCGAGGACGTGGTCCGGTCCTGCCTGGACCGGATGGACGCCCTGGAGCCCTCCCTCCGCGCCTTTCTTACCCGGGCCGACGAGGAGATCCTGGGCCAGGCCCGGGAAATGGACCGCGTCGGCCCCACGCCGGACATCCTGGCAACCAAACCCTTGTGGGGCGTCCCCCTGGCCCTCAAGGACGTGCTGACCACTCGCGGCATGCGGACCACCTGTGGTTCGCGGATGCTGGCCGACTTCACGCCCTGCTTCGACGCCGAGGTCGTAACCCGGCTGCGTGAGGCCGGGGCCGTGATCCTGGGCAAGGTGAACATGGACGAGTTCGCCATGGGCTCGTCCACGGAAAACTCCGCCTTTCACCCCACGGCCAACCCCTGGGACCTGAGCGCCGTTCCCGGTGGTTCCAGCGGCGGTTCAGCCGCGGCCGTGGCCGCGCGGATGGGCTTCGCGGCCCTGGGCACGGACACCGGAGGCTCCATCCGTCAGCCCGCTGCCTTTTGCGGTGTAGTCGGGCTCAAGCCCAGCTACGGTCGAGTCTCCCGCTACGGCCTTGTGGCCTACGCCTCCTCCCTGGACCAGATCGGCCCCATGACCCTGACCGTGGAGGACGCGGCCCTGCTCCTGCGAGTCATCGCCGGTCATGATCCCAAGGATTCCACCTGCGCGGATCTGCCCGTGCCGGACTACCCGGCCCTGCTGGCCGAGCGGCCCGACCTTTCCGGCCTGCGCATCGGCATGCCCGAAGAGTTCTGGGGCGAGGACGGCCTGGAACCGGACGTGGCCCAGCGCTGCAAGCAGGCCATGAACCTGGCCGAGGAACTGGGCGCGACCTGCGTCCCGATCACCCTGCCCCACACGTCCTATGCCGTGGCCGCCTACTACATCGTGGCCTCCGCCGAAGCCAGCTCCAACCTGGCCCGGTTCGACGGGGTGCGCTACGGGTATCGGGACAAGGATGCCCGCGACCTGATCGAGATGTACCGCAACTCCCGCAGCAAGGGCTTCGGCGAAGAAGTCCAGCGCCGCATCATGCTCGGCACCTACGTGCTCTCCTCGGGCTACTACGATGCCTACTACAAAAAGGCCGCCCAGATCCGCCGCCTGATCCAGCGGGACTTCCTGGAGGCCTTTGCACGCTGCGACGTGATCTGCGGCCCGGTCACACCCACCACGGCCTTCGGTCTGGGCGAAAAGACCGCGGACCCGCTGCAGATGTACCTGAGCGACATCTTCACCATCTCTCTGAACCTGGCCGGCCTCCCCGGCCTGAGCCTGCCCGTTGGTTTGGGTGAGCGCAGCGGCCTGCCGGTGGGGTTGCAGATCCTGGGACCGGCCTTCCGGGAAGATGTACTCCTCCAGGTCGGCCATGTTCTGGAACAGCGCCTGCCCCGGCTGCCCCTGCCCACCGGGATCGCCCAACAGGCCCCGTGACCGTTGCCGTTGCCGTCAGCGGAGGCCGAGACAGCCTGATGGCTCTGGCCCTACTCCGGCGGGAGCGCAACCTTGTCGCGGTCCATGCCCAGCTGGCCGACACGACCCCGCCCGAAGTCCTGGACGGACTGCGGGAAAACTGCCGTATTCTGGATGTTCCGTTCCAAGTCCTGGACCTGCGCTCCCGGTTCGAAGAGCTGGTGGTCGCGCCCTATATCCAAAGCTATCTGGAAGGCCGCACGCCCAATCCCTGCGCCTGGTGCAACGCCCGGATCAAGTTCGGCCTGCTCCTGGACGCAGTGCGCGAACAGGGTGCTCGAACCCTGGCCACTGGTCACTACGCCCGCCTGACCCTCACGGATCACGGCCCCGGCCTCTGGCGAGGCGCGGACCCGGCCAAGGACCAGAGCTATTTCCTGGCCCTGCTCACCCCGAACCAGCTTGCCCAGGCCGCCTTCCCTCTGGCCGACCGCCGCAAGCAGGACGTGCTGCCGGAACTGGAGCGCCTGGGCCTCGCTCCGCCCCTGCCCGGCGAAAGCCAGGAGGTTTGCTTCATTTCAGGCGACTATCGGGATTTCCTGGCCTCCCGGCTTTCAAAACTGCCGCCGGTCGGCCCCATGGTTCTCGAAGGCGGAGAGACCGTGGGCGAGCACAAGGGCCTCTGGCAGTACACCATCGGCCAACGCAAAGGCCTGGACGTGGCCTGGAGCGAGCCGCTCTACGTACTGCGCAAGGACATGGCCGCCAACATCCTGGTGGTGGGCGAGCGGGCCCGACTGCTCAGCGACACATGCCGCCTGGAATCCATCAATTTCCTCGTCCCCACCACCGCTTGGCCCCGGGACCTCCGCCTGCAAACCCGCTACCGCCAACGCCCCGAATCGGCCCGCCTGGGTTCGGCCCCGGAAGCAAGGCAATCATCCAGCCCCGACACGCTCGTCCTGACCTATCCCGAACCCCGAGAACCCGCCGCCCCCGGCCAGATCGGAGTGATCTACTCCGCCGAAGGGCAAGTCCTGGCTGGCGGGGTGATCAGTTCCTGAACTTTCGCCTTTTGAAGAACATTCGAATCATGCGCTTCCACCTGACCACGTTCGGCTGCAAGGTTAACCAATACGAATCCCAGGTCATTCTGGAGCACTGGACTGGTCAAGGACATGTACAGGTTGCGGAAGCTGTTCAGGCTGACGTGATTCTGATCCATTCCTGCGCCGTAACCGCCAAGGCCGTGGCCGAGCTGCGCAAGACCACGGCGGCTCTGTATCGGAGCGCGCCCAAGGCCCGGATCGTAATCACCGGATGCGCGGCCCAGACCTTTGGTCCGGAGTTGCGCGGCCTTCCCGGGGTGGTCGGGGTTATCGGAACGCAGGATCGAGGAAGACTTCTGGAAGGACCGGAGCCGTTGCTGCAACAGTCCGCAGAGGAGCTGTCCTCCGGCTCAAAGCCCATAGTGAACATGTTGGCAGGCGTCTCGGACTTTCGGCGTGCCCGGGCCCAGGTCAAGGTCCAGGACGGCTGTTCGCATGGCTGCACCTATTGCATCGTGCCCCTGGCCAGGGGGCCGGGACGAAGCCGGGAGCCGGGGGAGGTGATCGAAGAGGTCCGGCGTCTGCTTGCGGCGGGATTCCGGGAGATCAGCTTGATCGGCGTCAATCTCCGGCTCTACGGCCAGGATCTTCAGCCCCGATGCGACTTCTGGGACCTTGTTCTGACGTTGGACCGGACTTTCGCGCCGATGTGGGGCCAACGGGCCAGGCTGCGGCTCAGCTCCCTGGATCCGGCCATGCTGGGAAGCAAGGCCCTGGACGTAATCTCCGGGTCGCGGCTGCTTTGTCCGCACCTGCACCTCTCCCTGCAGAGCGCCAGTCCGGCGGTCTTGAAGGCCATGGGCCGGGGCCATTACCAGCCCGAGACCATCCTGGACTTCTGCCACCGACTGGAGCATCGGCTGGGCCTCTACGCTCTGGGTGCGGACCTGCTCACCGGCTTCCCCGGCGAGCAGGATGTCCATTTTCGGGAAACCCTGGAGTTCTGCTCCGCCTTACCCCTGACCTACGCCCACGTCTTCCCCTTTTCTCCCCGGCCCGGAACTCCGGCGGCGGATCGCCTGGACCAGGTGCCGGAGGAGGCTCGCCGGGATCGTGCCCGACAACTGCGCACCTTGACCGGGACCAAGCGTCGAGGCTTTCTCCGCGCTCTGGCCGAGCGCGACGCGGTGACCATGGTGGTGGAAGGAACCGCCCCGCACCGTGGCAAATGCGAATACTACGTGCCCTGCCAGCTGGTCCAACAGTCGGAAGGGCCGGAGGAGAACGCAGGTGGGGAGACGGACGGCAAAACGCGCGCACTCACAACACGAGAATTGGTGCGCGTTCGTCCCGTGGGCGCGACGCTCAAGGGCCGAGATTGGGGCCTGAAGTGCGTTCTGGGTGATGAAATAGGTGAATGAGCGAACGAGGCGGTTTATTCCGGCAGGATCGTAATAGGCAGGGGAATAACGTGCAGATCCTGACGGTGGGGTTCGGTCTGATCCAGGCTCCATTGCAGGCGGGAAGCGGGCAGGTCCAAGGCCGCCGCGATGTCCGCGACGAGACCGGTCATGTTGATCACCGGATGACGAATGAAGACCTTGGGCAGGCCGTAGGTCAGGTTGCAAGCCAGACATTTGCCCGGCCGCTGGACCAACTGAAACTGAAAGTTCAACCGACCCGCCGCATCGCCGTTAAAGGCCAACTTGACGTCAAAAGCCGCTTCGTCGGCGTCGCCGTACAGGGCCTCGAAAAAATCCGTGCTTCGTTGCGCAGGAAAAATCCGCTCCAGCCGTTGCGGTGTAAAAATGCTTTGGAAGTGATGGGAGTCCATAAAACTGCTATCTCTACGGTTACATTTTTCGCCGAAGACCCGGCATGGCAGCCGCCGGACCACCATACGCCCGGGTCGGTGCTGACCAGCGGGTATAATGCCAAGCACGGATCAAAAGTGTCAATAGTCGCCCGAAATCCCATAAAAAAAGCCCCGTTCGAAATCGAACGGGGCAAAACGCCGCTGATACGACGAAAGGAGGGACGGGTTTAATTCCACACTTGGGAGGTCACAGGGACCTCGGACAGCGAGGGCAGAACGATCTCGGCAGGCACGGGTTGCTCGCCGCAGACGTCGACTTCCAGATAATCTGCTTGATGCTCCACGATGTATCTGGCAAAGGCGTTGTTCAGGGCATGGCCGGAGCAATATACCTCGAAGTCGCCGGTCATGGGCATTCCGAGAACGAAAAGATCCCCGATGAAATCCAACACCTTGTGCCGAACGAATTCGTCGGGATAGCGCAGCCCTTCCGGATTGATCACGCCGTATTCATCCAGCACCACAGCGTTGTCCAGGGAGCCGCCCAAGGCCAATCCGTTCCGCCGCAAGTATTCGACCTCGCGCATGAAGCCGAAAGTCCTGGCTTTGGCCACATGCCGGGTGAAGGTTTCCGGATTGCACTCCACGAAAAACTTCTGCGTCCCGACCATGGGGTGATTGAAGTTAATGGTATAATCCACGGTCAGCCGCTTCGAGGGGCGCGCCTTGATCCACTTGCCGTCCTGTTGAAACTCAATGGGCTTCTTCAGGGTCAGCAGCTTTCGAGGCTTGCTCTGACGCCGAAAACCGGCCGCACGAAGCAAAAAAATAAAGGAGGCCGAACTGCCGTCCATGATCGGCACTTCGTCTCCCTCCACTTCCACGAACAAATTGTCGATTTCCAAGCCGCGGACGGCGGCCAGGAGATGCTCCACGGTAGCGAGTCTCTGGCCGCCGAACCCGAGAGTCGTGGCCATGGTCGTCTCCACCACGGCATCCGCGGACGGCCTGTGGAAGCGAACACCGTCCTCGCCGTGCAAGGCAAAGACGATCCCGGTATCCTCGGCAGCCGGACGCAACACAAGGCGGACCTTGCGCCCCTTGTGCAGGCCGATGCCTGAACACTGGATGGATTTTTTAATTGTTTTTTGACAGATCATGCGCACTCCTTCTGCGTCACGACCATGCAATGAACGTACCGCGCCATGACATTCAGTTATACCCTGAAATACCTAGCTTTCATTCTCGACCGCCTTTCAGAATTCGTTGCTTTCGCAACTAATGGCGTTTTCTTTTCACAACACTGAAACCACGAACGTCACCATCGCAACCGGGCCTGGACATATCGCTCATGACCCGCGAGATCTTTATGAATCGCGATGTCCGCCCATCGGGGCGACATATCCCGAATTCGCTCACAAAGGCCCGGCGCCTGACCCGTTCCGACTTCCAGAAGCACAACCCCGCCGTTGACCAGGACTTCCTGAGCGTCACGTAGTAGGGGAGGAAACAGTTCATCGCCTTCCAATCCTCCGAAAAGGGCGAGGCTGGGCTCGAAGGCGACGACTTCCCGGCTCAGGCTCTTTGCCTCTTTCTCCCCGATATACGGCAGGTTGGCCACGATCAAATCCAGGCTGCGTCCTTTCACGTGCCGCAACAAGTCCCCCCTGATCCGTAAGCAGCGGTGATCCACGCCGTGTCGCCGCAAATTTCCGGTCGCGACGTTCAGTGCGCCAGAAGAAATATCCGTCGCCACGGCCCGAGCCTGGGGAAAAAGTTTAAGCAGAGTGACGCAAAGCGCCCCACTGCCGGTACCGACGTCGACAAAACAAAAGGATTGCTCCCGGTCAAACAGCTTCAGTGCAAGCTCGACACCCAACTCGGTATCCGGACGAGGAATCAGCACTTCGGGAGAGACATGGAAGTCCAGCCCGTAGAATTCGCGACGCCCCAGGATATAAGCCATGGGTTCGCCGGTTCCCCGCCTCGCCAGGAGCGGACGAATTCGGGCCAGCTCCGGTTCGCTCAGAGGCTTGTCCAGATCCAGAAAAAGATCGAGTCGATTCAGCCCCAATGCATGCGCGGTGACGAGTTCCGCACTCAGGCGAGGCGAGTCTACTTGCTTCGTGGTAAGAAACTGGGTGCTTTTGGCGAGGATTTCACGCAATGTGGGTCGCGACGGCGACATGTTCAATATCCGTCGTCGGATTCGGCTTTCAAGGCTTCAGTCTGATAGTGCTGGACCAGGGCGTTCACCAACTCGTCCATCTCCCCTTCCAGCACGGATTCCAAACGATATAGGGTGAGGTTGATGCGATGGTCCGTGATTCGCCCCTGTGGGAAATTGTAGGTTCGAATCCGCTCGGAACGGTCTCCGCTGCCGACCTGATTCTTTCTGTTCTGATCGTAGGAGGCTTTTTGTTCGTCCTGCTTGGCCTTGAGCAGTCGGGAGCGGAGGACTTTCATGGCCTTGGCCCGGTTCTTGTGCTGCGACTTTTCGTCCTGACAAATGACCACCAGCCCCGTGGGGATGTGGGTCACGCGCACGGCGGAGTCCGTGGTGTTTACGCTTTGCCCCCCGGGACCTGAAGAGCGATACACGTCCACGCGCACGTCGCTTGGATCGATGTGCACGTCCACTTCCTCGGCTTCGGGCAAAATGGCCACGGTCACGGCGGAAGTGTGGATCCGGCCCTGGGATTCCGTGGCCGGGACGCGTTGGACCCGGTGCACCCCGGACTCGTGCTTGAGCCGGCTGTAAACCTTGTCTCCAGATATGGCGGCGATGACTTCCTTGAACCCGCCGGTACCGCTCTCGCTGGCCTGAATCAATTCCGTGCGCAGGCCGACTCGCTCCGCATACCGCATGTACATTCGGAAGAGATCCGAGGCAAAAAGAGCCGCCTCTTCGCCGCCGGTTCCGGCTCGGATTTCCAGAATCACGTTCCGGTCGTCCAAAGGATCTTTGGGAAGCAGAAGAATCTGCAACCGGAGCCGCAGCGTCTCCAACTGCTCCTCCAACTGCGTCGCCTCGGCCCGAGCCATTTCCCGGATTTCCGGGTCTGAATCGCTGAACAGTTCCTTGTTGGAATGTGCATCGGCCGAAAGACGAGTGAATTCCCGATAGACGGAAACGATCTCGCCCAGCTCGGCATGCCGTTTGGTCAGTTGCCGATAGCGCTCCTGATCGGTGAAGACCTCGGCGGAACTGAGTTCACGTTCCAATTCCTGGTATTTTTCCTGCAAGCTTTCGAGCTTGGCGAACATGGCGAGTCAGTCCATCTTGGAAATGCAAATTACGTGACCGGGAAGTTCAAACAAGTCCTAAGGGCATCGGCCCAAAAGAGGCACCGGGTGAAGCCTCGGCAGAAGAACAACGCCTACATCGTCGTTGGGTCATGCCCGTGAACGCGCAGGCGTATTCCTTAAGCTTGGGAGGATGGACGCAGTTGGGGAGGCTCTCCAAATCAGGCCTTGCCGCCGGCGACGGAAGCATACTTCTTTTTGAAGCGGTCGATCCGCCCGGCCGTGTCCACGAAACGTTGCTTGCCGGTGTAGAAGGGATGGCAGTTGGCGCAGATTTCCATCTGGACGTCGTTGCGCTGGGTGGTCAAAGCCTCAATTTCATGTCCGCAGGCGCAGTGGATCTTGCGCTTGCTTATTTCAGGATGAATCTCTTTCTTCATTGGAAATGACTCCTTGGTGTATTTGCGGAAACAGAAAATATAGCTTGAACGACTCGTTCTGACAAGGGCTACGCTCGACCTAAAAAAAACCAGGGTCTCACGACCCTGGTTTTGATCATCACGCGAAGAGACGAGGCTCTAAGCTTGCGGTTTGGGCGACCTGCCGATGTGCCGCGCATAGCCCAAGGCCACTGTTCGGTAGACCAGGTGAGCCAATTTGGACCACGGCAGATAAGCGAACAGCATGAAGATGCTCACCAAGTGAATATAGTACATCGGGTAGGCTGCGCCGGGGACATTGGCCAAGCGCAACAGCTGACTGAACATGCCGGAGAGGGCCACGACCCAGATCACGCCCAACAGGTACCAGTCGTAGTAGGACGACTTGAATTTCGCGTCGTCCAGGTTCAAGCGCCGTTTGGTCACCAGCACCAAGCCGACGAGCAAGGCGATGGAAGCAATATTCGCCAGAATCTTAAAAGGGTTCCACAGGCTCAACGGGGTCATCAAGTCCCAGCCGGTGAACACGCCCAGCCAGTAAGCAACACCCACATAGGCCGTCACGATGAACAGACCGACAAAGCCAAAGAATATTCCCATATGCCCGTAGTAGCGGTCAGTATTGTCTCCACCGCACTCCTTCCACTTCGTGTGGGAGAGAATCTCGTCGATGATCACCTGCCATGTGGATTTGAGCACGGTCAGTACGGGTACCCCGCCCATGGGCGCTTGTGGTGAATCATTGAAGATTTTGATCAGGGAAAGCACGCCCCTGGCGAAAATCACGAGCACTGCCACGGCGATCAAGCCGAATAGCGGGTCAATAAAGGCCGTTTGGGGGAAGACCAAGCGGTACAGCACCTGACCATTTTCATCCATCGGCGTACCAAAAAAGCCGGAGGTCACGAACCAAGCGACCAGGAAGATCAGAGCGGGGATACCGGCCAGGATCGGCAGGTACTTGGCCGAACTCATGAATTTGCCCATGATCGTCGGTTGCGCGATGTTCTGGTAGGCCATGTTGCGCATGGCCGCCATCAGGTCAGCGGGTTTCGCGCCGCGCGGACACTGGTCCGAACAGGTACCGCAATTGTGGCAGAGCCACATGTCCAGATCGCCCACCAGCTTGTCTTTCAATCCCCACTGTGCCCAGATCATTTCCTTGCGCGGGTAGGGATTTTCCTCCGGCGACAGGGGGCAGACCACGGAACACGTGGCGCATTGATAGCATTTCTTGAGTGATTCTCCGCCCGCGGCCTGCATCTCCTGAATGAACTGCAGATCGGGCTCAATGCGTTTAACTTGTGCCATATTCCGTCACCTCCTAGAAGCCTTTGTATGGGTTGGCGCCGATGTCGTCGATGATGTGATTCATGAAGTCGTCGATCATCTGCGGGACCTTGTCGTATTCGTCAATGGCCACCTGCTTCTGCTGGACCCGCTCCGGTTCCAATTGCAAGCGTCCGAGGGTCTCGGCGATGTTCTCCATCCGCTTGTTGCAGAGCTCGCTGCCCTTGGCGAAGTGACACTGGTAGTCGTCGCCGTATTTGCAGCCCAGCAGCAGGACGCCGTCAATGCCCTTGGACATGGAGTCGGCAACCCAGATGCTGTTGATGGAGCCCAGGCAACGGACGGAGATGAACCTGACGTACGGAGACCATTTCTTGCCTTGGAACGCGGCCATATCCAGAGCCGGATAGGCGTCGTTCTCGCAGACGAACACGATGACCCGGGGACCGCCTTCGTCAATGTCGTCCGGAACTTCGTTTTCCTTGATCATCGAGGCGATCATGTCCACGTTGTACTCCTCGAAGGAGATCACGCGCTCCGGACACGCGCCCATGCAGGTGCCGCAACGGCGGCAGCGGGTCGGGTTGGGTTGCGGCGTACCTTTTTCATCGTCGTCCAGGGCGCCGAAGGGGCATTCCTCGGTGCAGCGCTTACACTGAGTGCACCGGACCATGTTGAACTTGGGGAAGGAAATGTCACCGGACCGCGGATGGACGGCCATGCCGCGATTGATGGACTCAAGACACTGGATGGCCTTGAGCACGGCCCCCGAAGCGTCGTCCTCCGCGGCCCCCATGAGCATGGGCTGATGGACGCAGCCGGCGGAATAAACGCCGGTCCGTCGAGTCTCGTAAGGAAAGCAGATGTAGTTGGAATCGGCAAAACCGTTGAACAGATTCAAATCCGGGAACGCCGGTCCCTGGCGATAGGCGAAGTTCATGATCGGCTCGGCCAGGGTCGTGGGCACCATGCCCGTGGCCAGCACCAGGACGTCGACCTTGATCTCCAAGGGTTCGCCAAGCAAAGTATTTTCAGCCTGGACGATGATCCCCCCGTCCGAATCTTCCTTGACCTCGATCACGTCGCCCTTGGTCAGGAAAATGCCGGGATCGTCCTGAGCGGCCTTGTAGTACAGCTCCTGAACACCGGGGACGATCATGTCCTTATAGATGATGAAGGCCTTGCCGTTGGGGTTCTTTTCCCGCAGATAGCCGGCCTGCTTCAGCGAAACCATGCAGCAGACCGAGGAACAGTACGGCAGGTGCCCTTCCTCGGTGGAACGCTGCCCGGCGCACTGGATGAAGGCCACGGACTGAACGGGACGGCCGTCGGAAGGCCGGAGCAGTTCACCTTTTTTGGCCATCAACTCCATGTCCACGTTGGTGATCACGTTGGTGAACTTGCCGTGCCCGAGCGGGGCCAAAACATTTTCGCCCTTCTGAATTTCCGGAGTATCTACGACGGCGATCTCCTCGCCTTCCTTGCTCTCCTCCTTCGGGGCTTCGGTCTCCACGACTCGAGCCTCGGGATCAAAGGGCTTCCATCCGGTGGCCAGGACAACGGAACCGACGGGAATGCGTTCCTCGCCGTTGCCGGTGGCGATCACGGCGGTGTACTGACCGGGAGCGCCCTCAAGCTTGCTCAACGTAGACCCGGTGAATACACGAATCTTGTCGTTGGCGGAAACGTCGTTGATCTTCTTGTCCACGCCTGTCGGAATAGCCTGGGTGTAGGGGTAGGTGTACGGCACCTGCTTGTACATCTGAGCCGCGAAACCGCCCAATTGTCCCTGCTTCTCCAAAAGGACCACATCGTAGCCCAGCTTGGCGCCGCCCAGGGCGGCGGTCAGACCGGTGTTCCCACCACCGACCACCAGAATGGTCTTGGTAACTTCCGGAATCTCAGGTTGCGGAACAACGTACTTCTGCAACTTGATAATGCCCATCCGAATATAGTCCTGAGCCATCATCCGCAGGGTTTCCGGCACTTCACCTTCGGCCGTCGTGTCGGCTTCAGGACGGGCATACGTCCAGGCGCACTGCTCGCGCAAATTGACGCGCTCCACAACTGCCTTTTCACCGAACTGAAAAATGTCCCACTTCACTCGGGGAGAGCATGCACAGACAGCGACGCCGTCAATGGTTTCAGCGTCAATATCCGCCTGGATCATGGACTTGCCTTCCTGGCTGCATAGCACCGGAGCGGTCTTGATCACCGGGCAGCTGCCGCCGTATTCACTTTGCACGAATTCCGCGAGTTGCCCTGCATTCAGTTGAGGGCCAATGTCGCAACCTTCGCAAATATATACACCAATTTTGCTGGACATTGCTTACCTCCCTACCACGGTTTGAATTGCTTTCAGCGCCGCACCAGTCGCGGTCTGGGCCGAGCGCATGACGTCCAGGGGCATTTTGGCGCACCCCGCCGCGATCACTCCGGCTTCCTGCGAAATACAGAATCCATCGTCGTCCTGCTGCAAGCCCGCCGGAAGGGTCTGTCCAGCAACGCTCGGTTCCATTCCAGTGGCCAAGACCACCATGTCGAACCGCTCCTCTTTCTTCAGGCCCTTGATGATGTCTTCGGCGGTCACCAGAACGTCGCCGGTGGCGCCGTCTTCCACGACCTGGGCGACTTTGCCCTTGACCATCAGGACTTTTTCATCCTCACGGATCTTTTGCAAAAATTTATCGTACCGTCCGGGGGTTCGGATATCGATGTAGTAGATCACGATCTGCGCATCCGGATATTGGGCCCGCAAGTAGGTGACCTGCTTCAAGGAAGCCATGCAGCAAATGTAGGAACAGTAGGAGAGATGGCTCTCATCGCGCGATCCGGCACACTGCACGAAGGCGATCCGTTCCGGAGCCTTGCCGTCGGAAAGGCGGACGATTTTGCCGTTGGTGGGCCCGCTGGGGCTGGCCAACCGTTCCATCTGCATATTGGAGATGGCGTTCTTGACCTTGCCCGCGCCAAGAATTTCCAGCTTGGACACGTCGTACGGCTTCCAGCCCGTGGCCCAGACCACGGCGCCCACGTTCAGGGTGATTTCCTTTTCCCGGTCGTCCAGGTCGATGGCATCGTAGGCGCAGGCCTCGACGCACTTGGAACAGCTCTTTCCGAGACAGACCTCGGGATCGATCACGTAGCGCAACGGAAATGAATTCAAGTGCGGACGATACGCGGCCTTGCGTTTTTGCAGACCGAGTTCGAACTCGGAATCCGTTTCCACGGGACAGACCTGAGAACACTTGTCGCAGGCGGTGCAGTTGGTGTTCACGTACCGCGGGCTGAGCTTGATCTTGGCCGTATAATTACCAGGAGAACCCGTAACGGAGACGACTTCGGCAAGAGTAAAAAATTTAACCCTGGGATTGTTCTTGATTCGCTGGTAGTTGATTTCCAATCCGCAGGAAGGAGGACAAAGCTTGGGGAAGTATTGATTCAACTGGGAAACGCGTCCCCCAAGACACGAATTTTTCTCGATGATATACACATCATGTCCGACTTCGGCTGCTTCCAATGCGGCAGTGATTCCGCTGAAGCCGCCTCCTACGACAAGTATTCCTGAATGTTCCATAAGTTTCCTCCGTACAGTTTGCCTGACACTGGGCCCCAGGTCCTGAATTGGCCTAAACCTCGGCTGAAATCGTGAATTCACCCGAATTCACGCCTGCAACAGAGAATTAAACCAGGGATACCCTCTTTTGTCCAGTGGAGGGAAAGAAAAAGCTGCGGGCCTCGCGGCCCGCAGCTGATGTTCCGTGATTTACGGAATGATCTGAACCAAAGGCACCTTATAGAAGGTGGTTTCCTTTTTGATCGGATCGTACTTGGAGTTGGTGAAGCACTTCCACTCGTCGTCGTTCAACTCGGGGAAGTCGGTGCGATAGTAGAAGCCGGGGTACCGGGTTTCCGTGCGGAACTGAATGTGCTGCATGTGCAGACGAACGGTCCACAGGCGGTGGTACTGCTCCCAGCAACGCAGCAGTTCGTGCAGGTCGCGGGCGGCCAGTTTCTTGGAGTCCTCGTCCAGCATGTCCAGCAGGGTCATACCGGTCTCAAGCAGCTTCGCGGAGGTCCGGTAGTACGTGGAGGTTCCCGCGCCGTACTCGTCCGTGGCCTTCATCAGACGATCCATGAAGTTGCGGGGAGTGATGTACATCGGGTTGACCACCGGGTCGGTGGAGGCGGACTTGCCGGCTTCGTAGTTGTAGAACGGAGCGTAGATCATCTTCTTCAGGTCATCGTCCGTTTCCTTGATCGCGGGCTTGTAGTCCTTGTGGTCCACGACCCAGCGCACCAGCTGCTTGGCGGCAATGCGGCCCTCGGCGTGGGAGCCGGAGGAGAACTTGTGGCCGGAAGCGCCGACGCAGTCACCGGCGATGAACAAGCCGTTGACCGAGGTCATCCGGTTGTACACCTTGCCGTTGTCGGCCTTGATCTTGTAGCTGTCCGGAACCCATTCTTCGTCCGGACCGGAGCACCAGATGCCGCAGCAACCGGAGTGCGAACCCAGCAGATAGGGCTCGGTGGGCATGATCTCGGAGCCGACCTTTTCGGGCTCGATGTTCATGCAGGCCCACAGGTTGGCCTGGCCGACGCACATGTCGAGAAAGTCTTCCCAGGCTTCGGACTCAAGGTGCTTCTGCTGCTTCTTGTCCAAAGTGGCGAAGGTGGTCTGCAGGGCGGTGGCGGTGTCCATGTAGATCGGACCGCGTCCGGCCTGCATTTCTTCCAGCATCATGTGGTTACGCAGACAGGTCGGGATGATGTGACCCTTGGCATAGCCCTTCTCACGGTATCCCTTGATCATGTCGTCGTTGGTCACGCAGTAGTCTTGGCCCAGGGCGTTGACGGCCTTGGCCTTGAACAGCAGGAACCACGCGCCGACCGGACCGTAACCATCCTTGAAGCGGGCCGGGCAGAACCGGTTTTCCATCATGGTCATTTCACCGCCGGCCTGAGCGACCAGGGTGTAGCCGGAACCAGCGTTCCAGACCGGATACCAGGCGCGGCCTTTGCCTTCGCCGACGGAGCGGGGACGGTACACGTTCACAGCGCCGCCGCTGGCAACAAGACAGGCGTTGCACTTGAAGACGTATACTTTGTTGTCGCGCAGGGAGAAGCCCACGGCGCCGGCGACCCGGTTCGGGGTGTTGGCGTCCAGAAGCAGCTTCACCACGAAGATGCGCTCCAGGTAGTTGTCCTGACCGATGGCGTTCTTGGCGGCCTCGGCCACGAGGACCTTGTAGGATTCGCCGTTGATCATGATCTGCCACTTACCGGAACGAACCGGCTTGGCGCCGGTGCGCAGGGACAGGCCCTTGGCCTTGGCCTGAGCGCCGTCCAGGTTGTGATCGCCTTCCTTGACCCAGCAGGGCAGGCCCCACTCTTCGAACAGGTGCACGGAATCGTCCACGTGGCGGCCCAGGTCGAAGATCAGGTCTTCGCGGACAACGCCCATCAGGTCGGTGCGGACCATGCGGACATAGTCGTCCGGGGTGTTGTCGCCAAGGTAGGTGTTGATGGCGGACAGACCCTGGGCAACCGCGCCGGAGCGCTCCAGAGCGGCCTTGTCGACCATGATGTAGCTCACGCCGTGCTTGTCGGCCCAGGGCTTGATTTCAACGGCGGTGCCGCAAGCGGCCATGCCGCCGCCGATGATCAGCACGTCTTTTTCGATCGTAACAACTTCCGGTTCAGCGATCGGCACCCCTTGGGGGGCGATTTTTGAAGGAATTGTGGTCATGCGAAATCCTCCTGAGAGATTTTTGGGGGTTGCTAAAATGAGTCAGTGAAGACTTGCACGCGCTAGGCGCCGCAGGTCGGCTCGGTCCAGCACTGGGTGTAGTCGGCGTTGGTAAACTCGAACTTCTTGTTCACCACTTCGGCGGGCTTCTTCAGCTCGGTCTCGGTGAAGAGCAGTTCATTTTCCAAATCGCCGGGCTCGGGCTTGCCTTCATAGGGCTTGATGGAGCCTTCAGCGGTGGTCCGGATGGGGAACTTGAAGCGCTTGATGTTCCCGTTGCGGAACTTGATGGTCCACATGATGGCGTCGCCGGAACGCAGCGGGATGCTGGTGCCGCCCATGGGGGCGAAGTCGGCGTAGGGACGGGCTTCAATGGCGCCCTGGGGGCAAATCTTCACGCAGGAGTAGCACTCCCAGCAAGCATCGGGTTCCTGGTTGAACGCCTTCATTTCCTGGGCATCCAGGATCATCAGGTCGTTCGGACAGATGTACATACATGCTGTCTTTTCACCACCCTTGCAACCGTCACATTTCTCCGGATTGACAAAAGTAGGCATAATTCGTCCTCCTCAGGTGTTGTAGTGTTGAAAAACAACCAAGCCTATATGAACAGCCGGGAGACCGACGTCTCCCGGCTGTACGGCTAATAAATCAAAATCGATCAACCAGCGGCGGCCTTGTGCATTTTGATCTCGACCTTCTCGGTCAGGCTGGCGTAGTACTCGCGCAGGATGACCAAGACTTCATCGCGACCGAAGTGATCCGGCACGTCGCCGCCCTCGGAGAGCAACTTGCGCAGCTTGGTGCCGCTCAGGATGACCCGGTCTTCCTTGGTGTGCGGGCAGGTGCGCAGAGAGGCCATGCCGTCGCACTTGAAGCAGTAGAAGGTCCAGTCGATCTTCAGCGGCTTGCAGACCAGGGCCTGACCGGGAGTGGGGCAAGCTTCCTTGGCATAGGGGATCTTGTCGAAGATGGTTTGGGCTTCGAACATGCCGTAATAGTCGCCCACGCCGGCGTGGTCGCGACCGATGATCATGTGGGAGATGCCGAAGTTCTGGCGGAACGTGGCGTGCAGCAGAGCTTCACGAGGACCGGCGTAGCGCATGTCCATGGGATAGCCGCCGTGAACTACGTTCTTTTCCACGAAATAGCCCTTGATCAGGGTGTCGATGCACTTCACGCGCCATTCAGCGGGGATGTCGCCGGGCTTCAGGTTGCCCACAAGGGAGTGAATGAACACGCCGTCGCAGACTTCAATGGCGATCTTGGCCAGGAATTCATGGGAGCGGTGCATGGGGTTGCGCAACTGCAGGGCGGCAACCGTGTTCCATCCCCTTTCTTCAAAGATCTTCCTGGACTCGGAGGGACGCATGTACACGCCGGGATAGGTCTTGGGATAGTGGCTCTCGGAGAGAACCTTGATCTTTCCAGCCAGGCTGACCGGCTTCTGGCCCAGAACCATGTCCACGCCCGGATGCGGATCCTCGGCGTGCACCTTCCAGAAGTCTTCGGGAGTCTTGGTGCCCTCGCCCATGAAGACCTTTTCGCACTCGAACTTCTTCTCGGCCTCGGTCAACTCGTACTTTTCATCGACCTTCATGGTGGCCAGAATTTCATCATACTTGGAATCGTACAGAGCGATCTCGTCGCCTTCCTTGATGGCGGCGGCATCTTCCTGGGAAACGGAAAGGGTCACCGGGATGGGCCAGAATGTCCCGTCGGTCAGCAACATTTTTTCGCAGACGCCCTTCCAATCGGCCTTGGACATGAACCCGGTCAACGGGCTGAAGGCACCAATGCCCATCATCAAAACGTCGCCCTTCTCACGAGGAGCGAGCTCGATCTTCTTCAAGCCCTGAGCCTTTTTCTTCTCCGCTTCCAGCTCAGCGCCCTGAAGCAGACATTCCGTCAATCCCTTGCCTCCATGCGGCGGAACCAATCCAGACATAGTTTTGTCTCCTTTTCCAGTTGTTTGGGTTATGGTTTAAGACATCCCCGGTAGGCGTCGGTGCGCCACAACAAAACAATTGCAGACGTGCTCCGTCGCGTGCCGAAAACGGGGTACTCGCTATAATACCGAAGCGCTTGTGCAATATTTAACAAGCGGTTCTAAAAGTGTCAACCGACAAAGTCAAAACAACCACGCGGACGCTGACGGGCAACGTGGAGCGGGCCGTATCGCGGAGGCTAATGAAAAAAACGAAAAGAAAGCAAGGCGAATCATTTAGACAAACTGTCCATGCGGGAAACTCCAGTGAGTTTCGAAAATTTAAACTCGGAGTCGGTCACTCGAGGGGGATGGCCACTGACTTTGCTGTAACCACCAGCTCGCCGAACCAATCAATCAGCATCCACTGCAAACGATTCGCGTTCCGAGCAAGAAGAATTTGGGCTTGCTGGTTGGGCTTGCTGGTTGACGGGCCGTTTGCCAAACCTTGCATTTTGCCAGCTTCTTCTTAATGATTGCGGACTGTCTACCCCATGCGAAATCCTTTTTCAACCCTTTTTTTGTTTTTCTCGGTCTCGCCGAAATGCTTCGGCATTTCATATTGATTCCAAGACTTGTATCCCGATGCAAATCTAGATAAATACGAGCGTTTCACGAAAGGACAACCATGAACAACCGCCCTTCTTACTCCCAACAAAGCGACCCTGATAAAGAAATCGGAAGCCCGCACGAAAACACTTCCGGGGCCATACCCAGCCCCACTGCGCCTGACGGCGGCGCGGAGAGGCGGGAACCTCTTTACCGCCTTGAGGAGCGATTGCTGCGAGAAGAACGCAACGTTGCCGCCGCGCTGCTGCGCCGATCCAGGCTCCTTGCTGAAATTGCCGCCCGGCGAAAGGGGGATTCTTCACGCGCCGCTTCGAATCGTTCCGCCCTCCAAAACCTGGAAAAAGCCTTGTGGGCCGCCTGGGAGAACGTGCTCCAGCCGGAGGAGGGCGGTCGATCCAAACACTGGCATCAATTGCTCTCTCAGTGCAACAATCTCGGTTACATCCTGGGCGAACAAAAAGACGTTCGAAGCGCCAAGCCCTGGATTCTTCGCCCCGGCTCTCCCAAAGGTCCCGTGGCGCTTCCCGGACCGACGGACCTTCTCCGGGCCGAAATCGCGATATACTGGGCAACGGCGGCCAATGCCGCCGCTCGGACACGCTCGGTGCGGACCAACGACGACGTGATCGAATTGATCAAGGCTCTGAACCAGGTAGGAGCCGCTCTGGCCTGGGAACGCGACCTCGTGACCCATACCCCGAGACGGGTATCCGAATTGGACTTCGACCAAAAAACCGTTCATGTCGGGCAAAGCCCCTTCACCTTGGCTCTGCTGCTCGCTTCGGCCCTGGCCCGCCCAGGGATCGCCAAATTCAGCGGCTCCGGCTCACTGAAGATGCTCGCCCTCAAACCGTGGCAGCAGTTCCTTCCCCGTCTTGGAGCCCGGTTGCACCAGCTCAACCCGCACGCTCCCGGGCTTCCGGTCCGCTTGGAATGCAACGGGAGCCCCGAACACGCGCAGATTGACGGCGAAACGCCCGAAGAGTTGACTATCGCTCTGTTGGTCGCCGCTCCCTTTTATTCACAAGGACTGCGCCTAACCTGGGACAGACCTGACGGACTCTCCGGACTCAGGCACAAAATGGAAGCCATCACCGAGATGTACGACCTGTACGGAGTTCCCTACAGCGTTCAGCCCGACGCGATCACGGTTTCCCACGCCCTGCCCCGCCTGCCCGGCGGCCATCCCCAGAACCATTCACCAGATTTCTCACGCGATGGACTACCTGATGCCTCGCCAGGTGATTTATCTGCCCCCCCCTCTCTCTTCCAAGTCCCCTTGGACCGCACCCTGTGCGCCATGCTGCTGATCTGGTCGCGCATCACGGGGTGGGCCATGCGCCTCGAGGGTCGGTGGCCCAAGGGCGATCCGACCACTGATCCGCTTCTTGCCCTGCTCCGGTCCTGCGGACTCGTCGTGACCATCGACCCGCAAGGAATCCAAACCCAAGCCGGACCATGGCCCGCTGAACCGATCCTCGACATCCAAGGCCACTGCCAGTCCATGCCCCTGGCCGTGGCCCTGGCCTTGGGAGCTCCCGCAGCAGCTATGCTTAAAGGCTTGCCCTTGGAGTACGACCGAGACGCGATCAACGCCTTGGCGAACTGGTCCGGACGAACCTGGCGTCAGGAAGACTCATCCCTGTTTTTTCAGCCAATGCCGCAAGGACCCGAGCGCAACGACCCGCGCTTCGCTCCCCCGGATGCCGCATGGGCCATGGCCGCGGCCATGCTTGCCTTCAGACACCCCGGCATCCATCTGACAAGCCCTGGAGAACTGACCGAGTCGTGGCCCGGATTCTGGACGCTCTACAACCATGTTCTCACGGCATCCGCCAAACGACCAGGGCAGCGACCGGAACAGCGACCAGAACAGCAACCGGCGCAACGACCAAAACACGCCGCAACCAATTCAAGCCGCCCCACTGGACAAAGCCGTCCGGCCGGGTCGGACGCGAGAGGAGATATTCCAGTCAATGACGTCCAACGCACCAAACGCCGCGTCAAGCTCTGAGGCCGAGGCCATCGCCGCCCTGGAGGTCGAGCTGGACGACTTCAAGGCCCAGCAAATCGCCTGCGCCGCCAGGATCAAGGAATTGCTGTTCAGTGAAAAACCTTCAGAGGGTATCGTCCATGCCCAGGAAATTTTCCGGTTGCAGCAGAACAAACTGCGCCTGCAAGTGGAAATCGACTGCCGACGCAACAAGATCAACCGCATTCGTCTGTTCGGACTTGACGCCGAAAGGCAAAGCCATCCGTCCTGACGCCGCTCTTCAACCCTGACATGAGGACCCCCATGGGACGCAATCTGACCCAGAAAATCATCGGCGAACATCTTGTTTCCGGCGAAATGACGCCCGGAGCTGAGATCGCCCTGCGCATCGACCAGACCTTGACCCAGGACGCCACCGGTACCATGGCCTACCTCCAGTGGATGGCCATGGGTTTGGATCGGGTCCGGACCGAGCTTTCCGTAAGCTACGTGGACCACAACACGCTGCAGATGGGCTTTCAAAACCCTGACGACCATCGTTTTCTGCGCACCGTTGCCGCCCGCTACGGGATCATCTTCTCCCCTCCCGGCACCGGAATCTGCCACCAACTGCATCTGGAAAACTTCGCCAAACCCGGCAAGACGCTGATCGGCTCGGACAGCCACACCCCCACCGCCGGGGGAGTCGGCTCCCTGGCCATGGGCGCGGGAGGGTTGTCCGTGGCCTTGGCCATGGCCGGCGAACCCTATGTCATTCCCATGCCCAAGGTCTTCCGGATTCACCTGACCGGTCGGCTGCAAGGCTGGGCCGGAGCCAAGGACGTCATTCTTCGCGTGCTCCAGATGCTCTCGGTCAAGGGCGGCGTCGGCGCGGTCCTGGAGTACTCCGGGCCCGGAGTCGCCGGATTGACCGTACCGGAGCGGGCCACCATCACCAACATGGGCGCGGAACTGGGCGCGACCTCCTCGGTCTTCCCCAGCGACGACCAGACCCGCGACTTTCTGGAACGCATGGGACGGAGCACGGATTTCGCCCCGTTGGAAGCAGACCCGAACGCCGCCTATGATCATGTCGTTGAAATTGATCTGGACGCCATCGAACCCATGGCCGCCAGGCCGCACATGCCCGACTTGGTCGTTCCCATCCGGGAGTTGGATGGACTGGTCGTGGATCAGGTGGCCATCGGCTCTTGCACCAACTCATCCTATACGGATCTCAAGACCGCGGCCTTGGTGCTGCAAGACAAGCATGCCGCACGGACCACCGACCTGCTCATCGCGCCCGGCTCCAAGCAGGTTCTCAAACTGTTGAACCGCGAAGGCCTACTGGATGCCCTGCTGGACAGTGGGGCACGTCTCCTGGAGTGCGCCTGCGGCCCGTGCATCGGCATGGGCGGCTCGCCCACGTCCGAAGGGGTCAGCCTGCGGACCTTCAACCGTAACTTCGAAGGTCGCAGCGGCACCCAGGACGGCCAAGTCTATCTCGTCGGACCGGCAACCGCGGCCCAGGCCGCCCTGCACGGTCGAATCACCGCCCCTTCCACCTGGGGCCCGGCTCCGGACAAGCCGCTTCTCCCTCCGGACGTGCCCTCCATCCGCCGCCAGTTCATCATGCCGCCGGATTCTCCCGAGAAGGCGGCGTCCGTGGAGATCCTCCGCGGCCCGAACATCGTCCCTCTGGAGGAATTCCCGCCTCTGCCGGAAACGATCCGGGCCCAGGTGCTGATCGTTCTCGGGGACAACATCACCACGGACCACATCCTGCCCGGCGGCGCGGCGGTCACGGCCCTGCGCTCCAACCTCCCGGCCATCAGCGCGTACATCTTCAACCGCGTGGACCCGGAATTCGTGGCCCGGGCCAAAAAGGCCCAGGTCGGGATCATTGTCGGCGGCGAGAATTACGGGCAGGGCTCCAGCCGTGAACACGCGGCCCTCGGCCCTCGCCACCTGGGGGTCCGGGTCGTCCTGGCCAAATCCTTTGCCCGGATTCACAAAGCCAACCTGATCAACTTCGGCATCTTACCTTTGGTTTTCTCCAACCCGGAGGACCACGGACGGATGCTCCTGGGGCAGGAGATCGAGTTGACCGGCGCTTCCTTGATCGCGGGCCCGGAAACAACCTTGCAAACGCAAGACGGCACGGGCATCCCGGTCCGGCATGATTTGACCCCCAAGGAACTTGAGATTATCAAATTCGGCGGTCTCTTGAACCTGATCAAAGCCCGCAAGAAATAGAATCAAACTTTATTCCCGCGCTCTCGCCGCGGGGCATCACGCAAGGAGCAGCAATGCTTGACGCCATTCGTCGCAACGCCCAGTCCTGGGGCGTAAAGGTCATATTCGGGATCATCATCCTGGTGTTCGTCTTCTGGGGGGTCGGCAGCTTCCGTAGCGAGCGGGGCGACGTCCTGGCCGAAATCAACGGGAGTCCTCTGTTTCTGGAGGATTTTCAACGGGTTTACCGGCAGACGCTGGACAACCTACGCCAGGAAAACCCCAATGTCAGCGTGGACGAACTGGAGCGGATGGATTTTCGGGGACAAATTTTCGGCCAGATGGTCAATGCCAAGCTCATGGAGCAAGAGGCCGCCCGGTTGGGCCTGAATATTTCCGCCCAGGAACTGCGTCAGGCCATTACCGGCATGCAGGTATTCCTCGACCTGGAGGATCGCTTCGACCCGGCCCAGTACCAGGCGGTTCTGCGGGCCCACAACCTGACTCCTTCCCAGTTCGAGCGCGACTTCCGGGGCGACCTAATCATCCAGCGTCTTCAGGACTTCATCGCCCTGCCGGCCGCGGTTTCCGACCAGGAGGTCCGGGATATTTTCACCTTCGCGCAAGAAGAAACCGTGCTGGAATATCTTTCGTTCCCCTGGACCACGGAGCTTGACGGCTTCGATGTCGACGAGGAAACCGTGGAAGCCAGTTACCAGTCGCAACTGAACACCTTTCAGGTGCCGGCCCGGATTCGCATCGCCTACCTGAACATCAGCCCGTCCGAACTGGCCGACCCCACCCGTGTCACCCAGGAAGAGATCGTGACCTACTACACCGCCATGGCCCATGAATACGCCCTGCCGGAGCAGGTCAACGCCCGGCATATCCTGGTCACGCCCGAGGACGGTACGGAAGAGGCCCAGGAGAGGGCTCGAGAGGAATTGCTGGAAATACTGGTCCGGATTCAGGCCGGGGAGTCCTTCGCCGACATGGCACGGGAGTACTCCCAGGACGCCACGGCGGCTCAGGGCGGAAGCCTGGGTTGGTTCGGGCGCGGAGAGATGGTCGCCGAGTTCGAGGACGCAGCCTTTGCTCTGGAACCCGGTCAGCTCAGTGAGCCGGTGCGCAGCCCGTTCGGGTGGCATCTGATTCAGGTCGAGGATCGCCGGGATAACGGCGTCGTGCCCCTGGAAGAAGTGGCCGCGACCATCCGGACCAGGTTGGCTGAGGAGCACGCTCTGGAGCAACTGCCCGAAACCCTGGACCTGGCCATGGAACAGATTATTGTCGGGGAATCCCTGGAACAGGCCGCTGAAAAGCTCGACCTTGAACTCCGGACCTCGGAATTCTTTCCCATGGGTCAATCCCCCTCCGGATTGGACTTGTCCCCGGAAGCCGTGGCCGTGCTCTTCGGACTCCAGGACGGGGCCATCACCCAGACCCCGATCCTCATGGCCGAAGGATATCTGCTGGCTCAGCGCATCGACTTCGAACCCCAGCGCGTTCGTCCTCTGGAAGAGGTCCGGGACCGCGTCGTGGCCCAACTGCGCCTGGAAAAGGCCAAGGAAGCCGCCCGGACCAAGGCCGAACAGGCCCTGGAGTCGATCACCGCCGAAGCCGCGGAGATCTCCGAAGAGCTGCGAACCAGCGCTCCCTTCGGTCGCCAGGGCTTCATTCCCGGCCTGGGCTTTCATCCGAACCTGGGTGCGGACGCCTTTGCCGCACCGGTGGGCGACTGGCTCCCCCAGGTCTACGAGATGCAGGACGCGTTCATCGTCGCCCGAGTCCAGGAACGCATCGCCCCCCCGGAAGAGCAGTGGCTCGACGAGCAGGACGAGTGGCGCGAAGCCCTGCTCCAATCCCGGCAACGCGAGTTCACGCAGGCCTTTGTGGCCGAGTTGCAAAGCAAGGCTGAAATTCGAATCCTGCGCCAGGACGTCCTGCGGCCCGCGCCGCGCTGACGCTCTTTCACCGTCGCCGCGACCAATTCCCTCGTCCCGTCATCCCAAGGAGGTTGACCATGTCCGATTCCCCGCTCAAGTTGTTCGTCGCCGCGCTGCTTGTCGCCGTTGGATTGACCTTGGGAGGCTTTTTCATCGGGAAGGGATTCGTGGAAGGGCGGCTTGGCGACCGATTCGTGACGGTCCGGGGCCTGGCCGAAACCGAGGTCAAGGCTGATCTGGCCATCTGGCCGATGCGCTTCGTGGCCACGGGCGACGACCTGACCAGGGTCCACGCCCAACTGGCCGCTGACGCGGAAAAAGTCGTCCAATTCCTGGTCCGCAACGGCCTGCCCAGGGAGGCCGTGGAAATGCAATCCCTGGAGGTCACCGACCTGCTGGCCCAGGCCTATCGCTCCGGCCCTGTGGACTCCAGATTCATCCTGACCCAGATCCTTGTGGCCCGCACCGAAAACGTGGACCTCATCGCCTCGGCCAGCCAGAGAGTCAGCGAACTGGTGGACGCCGGGGTGGTGCTCAGCGCGGAATACGGTGCCAGCGGTCCGGTCTACCTGTTCACCGGGCTCAACAACGTCAAACCGGAAATGATCGCCGAGGCCACGGTGAACGCCCGTTTGGCCGCGGAGCAGTTCGCCGCGGACTCCGGCAGCCGGCTCGGCGGCATCCGCCGGGCCAACCAGGGCTTGTTCCAGATCCTGCCCCGGGACAATGCGCCGGACATGCAGGAACACAAGCAGATCAACAAGACCCTGCGTGTGGTGACCACGGTGGAATATTACCTGGACCAGTAGCGAACAGGCGTGTTTTAAGGTCCGCTGGACGTCTCACATGTGAGACGTCCAGCGGACCTTCCTTTCGCTGATCCTTTTGCCCCACCCCCCCCCTTGTGTCCTCCCCCGCCGACCCAACCACGAACACTTCTCCTCTGGTCGCCCCTTTGACCGCCCCTCTGGCCGCCGTAGTCGCTCGGGATCAGGGCGGCGTCAGGCTTGACCAGTTCTGGATGGGCCATGCTGAAGACCTGGGCGTGGCCCGCTCCCGCATTCAATCCTGGATCAAGAACGGCCTGGCCCTGATCAACGGCAGCCCCTGCCTGCGCCCCGGCCGCCGCCTTGCTCCCGGGGACCGGTTGGAGCTGCGGGCCGCTGTCCCGAGTCCCGGCCTGACGCCCGAAGCTTGCGAACTGCGCGTTCTCTACCACGACGACGACCTGGTGATCCTGAACAAGCCGGCCGATCTGGTGGTCCATCCCGCAGCGGGCCTGGACCAGGGCACCTTGGTCCACCGGTTGCTGCACCACTTTCCGGAACTCGCCGGGAAGGACGCCGGGGGAATGGACACATCCCGGCCCGGCATCGTGCATCGCCTGGACAAGGACACCACCGGCCTGCTGGCCGTGGCCCTGAATGAACCGTCCCGACTGCGTCTGGCCTCGGCCTTTGCCGCGCGGGAGGTGGAAAAGGTCTATCTGGCCCTGGTCCACGGACGTCCCCATCCCGAAGGCGTCGTGGACGCACCCATCGGTCGGCACCCGACCCTCAAGACCCGCATGGCCGTGGCCGAGAAGGGAGGCAAACCGGCGCACAGCGCGTACAGGGTGCTCTGGACCGCGCCCGAAGACCGTTTCAGCCTGGTCCAGGTGCGCATTGCCAGCGGTCGGACGCACCAGATCCGGGTGCATATGCGCCATGTGGGCCACCCGCTGCTCGGCGACCCGACCTACTGCCCGGCGTCGTTCACGGGCTGGCAGGACGAAGTTCCCGGTTTGAGCGCCCTGCTCCGTCGCCCCATGCTGCACGCCTGGAAACTCGGCCTGCCCCATCCGCGCACCCACCAGCCTCTATCCTTCGTGCTCCCTCCGCCCAAGGACATGCTCCGGGTGATCCTGGCCGGCTCCCGAACCACCCAGCGCGTCGGCCTGACCGGGATGCCCGGTTGCGGCAAAAGCCTGTTCCTGGCCGAACTGGCGGCCCTGGGCTTACAGACCTGGAGCGCGGACAAGGCCGTGGCGGAATTGTATCAGCCGGGGAGGGATGGTTGGGAACTCTTGCGAAGAAACTTCGGGGACCGCTTTATTCCGGACCCCGAAGGCCCGGTGGACAAGCACGCCCTGCTGAACGCTTTGCGGGAGACGCCACGCCTGCGCCGGGAGCTGGAAGCCCTGATCCATCCTTTGGCCAGGCACCATCTGGAAAGCTTCTGGCAAACCCACCGCACACACAGGGTCGCCGCGGCCGAAGTGCCCCTGCTGCTGGAAACCGGCTGGCCTTCGGACTTCGACTTGATCGTCGGCTTGGCCTGCGACCCGGACCGCCGCCGAAACTGGCTGCTGACCAACCGGGGATGGGACGCGAATCTGTTGGCGGATGTGGAGTCCTGGCAGTGGCCCGAAGCAAAAAAAATCCGGGCCTGCCACCTCGTCGTGGCCAACCCGGGCACGCGAGACGAACTCGCCAGGAGAGCACGCGGCCTGGTCGATGTCCTGCAATGGCTGCGCCGCCAAGCCGTCCGCCGCGTTCTGGCCCGGATCACCGCCTTGGTCACTCCGGAACAGGCTTCTTCCAGCAATCAGGACTAACAGCTCAAAAGTTCAGGCACAGGACCGATAGTTGCCTTGTACCTGGATTCCCGCCTTCGCGGGAATGACGAGCTTGGAAGAGCGTGCCTACTAAAGTCATTCCCGCGAAGGCGGGAATCCAGGCATTCTTGCCACAAGTGCTTGAGCAATTACAACGAGGACACCTCCAAAGCCACACGAGGGAAACGCATGTTCCCACTTCGCGACAACATCCCCAGCCGAAGCCCATCCTACGGCATGTGGCTGATCATCATCGCCAACACTCTGGTCTTCATCCTCCAGTTGACCATGACCGACCGGGAGCTGCTCCGCTTCACCCACATCTTCGGCATGGTCCCGGCACGGGCCACGGACCCGGCCTGGGCCCAGTGGGTCGGCTATTCTCCGGACTGGACCATGACCCTGGTCACGCACATGTTCCTGCACGCCGGATGGCTGCACTATCTGCTGAACATGTGGATGCTCTGGATTTTCGGGGACAACGTGGAAGACGTGATGGGCACGGTCCGGTTCATCCTGTTCTACCTGCTCTGCGGACTGGGGGCGATCCTGGCCCATTTACTCTTCAACCTGGACTCCACGGTTCCCGTTGTCGGCGCATCCGGGGCCATCGCCGGAGTCATGGGCGCGTACCTCCTGCTCTACCCCCACGCCCGGGTGGTGGCCTTCGTCCCCATCTTCTTTCTGCCCTTCTTTTTCGAAATCCCGGCGGTGATCTTCCTGGGCATCTGGTTCCTGATCCAGATCGTCTCCGGCCTCTTCTCCCTGGTATTCCAAGGCATCGGCGGCGGCATCGCCTGGTGGGCGCACATCGGGGGGTTCATCATGGGCATGGCCCTGGTCCGGGTTTTCCAAAAACGCGGCGTTTGCCGCCACTGCACCACACTGGAACAGTGGTTTCGGGATCATAGCCGGTGACACTGGAGAGGAAGGAGTCATTACTGTCTGCTTTTATACATAGCGACTTAATTAATTGCGCATAACCTTCTCAGTGTCTCGCTGCCGTGAGCCCAGTTCAGAAACTGTGACTCGACCGCCATTTCAATTTCTTTGAGGGTATGGAAGTACCGATTGTGTAAACAATTTCGGCGTAAAAGTTTCCACACTCGCTCTACGGGATTAAGGTCCGGACTGTAGGGTGGCAAAAAATCGAGAAGGAAACGATTGGCATGCTCTTCACGCCACTCGTTGTGAAGTTTGGCATGATGATATCGAGCATTATCTGTGATCAATATCATT
>NZ_FXUJ01000019.1:0-87685 GCF_900182865.1 Desulfonatronum zhilinae | reverse complement strand
CGAATGGCTGGAGCAATGGGGCGGCGCTCCGACGGACCACCACGGTCATTGATCATCTGACGCAGAGAAGCCCCCCGGTTCCAGGGCACGTTCTTTTTCAGAGCTCAATGCGCGGGAAAAACCTGGAATGCACAGGATGTGTTTAAAACACGTCATCAGGCAGCAATATCAGAAGATCTTGTCGCAGATAAGAGCCGGAGAAGCACATGAAAGAACCATCGCATCACGGACATTCCCACGACAAAAAACGGGGAGTCGGAATCTCGGATCGGATGAAACACTCGCAATCGGAGCAAGGTGGACACACTTCGCCTGAGGAGGCTAGCGGCCATGTTCGTTCCGGACCCGGGCACGATGAGCATGCAGGGCACGATGGACACGACAAGCATGCGGGACACAGCGTGGAGATGTTTCGGACCAGATTCTGGATCTGCCTGGCGCTGACAATCCCGGCATTGATCTGGGAGCCCATGCTCCAGGAGTGGTTCGGATACCGGGCGCCGCGCTTTCCCGGCTCCGACTGGATTCCGGCCTTGTTCGGAACAGCGGTATTCCTCTACGGCGGCTGGATTTTCCTCCAGGGTGCCGTCCGCGAGTTGCGTGAGCGCATGCCTGGGATGATGACTCTGATCTCCCTGGCCATCTGTGTTGCTTTCCTCTACAGCGTAGCCGTAATCCTGGGGTTTGAAGGCCATGGTCTGTGGTGGGAACTCTCATCCCTTGTCACGATCATGCTCCTGGGCCACTGGATCGAGATGCGCTCCATCTTCCAGGCTCAGGGGGCCCTCAAGGCTTTGGCCAAGCTCCTGCCGGACACGGCCCTGCGACTGGTCGGAGGGGATCGCACCGAGGAAGTCAATGTCGATCAGTTGAGCGAGGGTGATCTCGTACTGATCCGCCCAGGTGCGAGCGTCCCGGTGGATGGCGTGGTCAAAAGCGGCAAAAGTTCGGTCAACGAGGCCATGATTACTGGCGAGTCCAATCCGGTCGAGAAAGGCGAGGGTCACAAGGTCATTGCCGGAACAGTCAACGGTCAAGGCTCATTGCGGGTCGAAGTCTCCGGTATCGGCGAGAAGACCGCTTTGGCGGGAATCATGCGGCTGGTCGAGCAGGCCCAGAGCTCCCGGTCCCGTGCCCAGGCCCTTGCCGATCGTGCCGCGTTTTTCCTCACGATCGTTGCTATTGGTTCGGGGATACTGACCCTGCTCGCCTGGTTGTGGTTTGGCGCAACGCTCGACTTCACAATCACGCGCGTGGTCACTGTCCTTGTTATCGCCTGTCCTCACGCGCTGGGGCTGGCTGTTCCTCTGGTCATTGCCATCTCAACCACCATGGGGGCGCAGTCCGGCCTACTCGTGCGCAACCGGCGGGGTCTCGAGGAGGCAAGGAATCTGGATATCGTGGTCTTTGACAAGACCGGAACCCTGACATTGGGGGAGCACCGTGTGATCGAGACTGTGGCTACCGAAGGGGTCGCGCCTGAAGAGGCGCTCCGACTCGCCGCGGCCGTTGAACGCGACTCCGAGCACCCCATTGCCCGTGCCCTGCTCCAAAGCGCGGAGGAACAGGGGATCGAGGTTCCGGGAGCCGAGGCTTTTCAGGCTGTCCCAGGCCAGGGCGTGCAGGCCAGGGTTGATGGCCGCGAGCTTCAGGTGGGTGGGCCGGCCTCGCTTCGAAAGCTGAGTGCCGAGCCGCCCCGTGCTTTGAGCGAAGCGGCCGAACGCTTCGGCCGGAGCGGTCAGGCAGCGGTCTACTTGATCGAAGGCGGAACCGTTCTGGCAACTTTTGCTGTTGCCGACGCCATCCGTCCGGAATCCTATGAAGCGGTGAAGAAACTGAAACAAGAAGGGGTGGAAGTGGCCATGCTTACGGGCGATTCCCGAGCAGTGGCCGAGAGCGTGGCCAAGGAACTCGGCATCGACATCGTCCTGGCAGAGGTCCTTCCCGAGGACAAGGCCGAGAAGGTGAAGGAGCTGCAGCGTCAGGGCAAGCGTGTGGCCATGGTCGGCGACGGGGTCAACGACGCTCCGGCCCTTGTAACGGCCGACATCGGCATCGCCATCGGCGCCGGCACGGATGTGGCTGTTGAGGCGGGAGACGTGGTCCTGGTCCGGAGCGACCCGCGCGATGTACCGCGAATTGTGCGACTCAGCCGGGCAAGTTACCGCAAGATGCTTCAGAACCTCTGGTGGGCTGCCGGATATAACATCGTGGCCATTCCACTGGCCGCAGGCGTGCTGGCCTGGGCCGGCATCCTGCTGGCCCCGGCTGTCGGCGCGATCTTGATGTCCTTGAGCACGGTGATCGTGGCCGTCAATGCCCAGCTGCTCAGACGTGAGAAGTTATGACCGTAACTACAAGCCGTCGTATGTGTGGCGGCAGGACAATAACTCTCACAGTATCCCGACTTCCTTGATGTAGCGGCCAACAGAAAATTCGGCAGTCATCCACGTCTACCTGCCGCACGAGGCTAACGCACTGCTCGAGGAACTCGTCACAACACTGGTACATGATGACGCCTCCATTCCGCCAGCCATGTGAATGTATTTTCGGAGTTACCGTTACGCCGAAGGTGGATAATCGAGCAAGGGCCAACAGCTCACGTGGTTACCAAAAAATATGAACGTAACCAGCAGGCTGATGTCTTGCCCCCAACCACTGTGTGGCCGGAAATTGTGCCAGGGCATGATGAAATGTCGTCAGATGATGCACTCCAAGATGGAAATGATGTACATGATGCTGGAAGGCCTCCTGGAGTCCGCCAAGATGACGGAATGATCCATGGCGGAGTGCTGAAACGTCAGGTCGCTGTTTCATCGGCACCGACATAGCCCCGTCTCATCAGTGATGGGACGGCCTCCTTCAAGGGGGTGACGTGTCCTTGATGTCTCCTCTTTAAGGGGCGGGGCCATCCCTTCATTTTAATGGAGTCGAGCCATGGCAGATTATGCGGAGATCCGTGCAAATCCTTTTGCCGCCTTGGGACGGATGGTGTTCGCCCTGGTCAATGAGCTGGGGGCAATGGCCATCTTCGCCGGTTTGGCCGTTCTGCACGTGTTCACCTTTCCCTTCCAGTTCAGAAAGATACTGAGCCAATTGTATTTCATCGGCTTCCGATCCGTGTCCGTGATTCTCCTGGTATCCGTGTTCACGGGGATGGTTCTGGGTCTTCAGGGGTACTATACCCTGGCAAAATTCGGTTCAACGGGCTTGCTGGGGCCGGCCGTGGCCCTGTCACTGATTCGGGAGCTGGGGCCGGTGCTCACGGCCATCATGATCATTGCCCGGGCCGGCTCATCCATGGCCGCGGAAATTGGCATCATGCGCATCTCCGAACAGATCGACGCGCTGGACACCATGAACATCAATCCCATCAAGTTTCTGGTGAGTCCCCGAATCGTGGCTTCCCTGATCAGCTTTCCCCTTTTGACGGCCTTGTTCGACGTGGTGGGCATCTTTGGAGGCTACATAACCAGCGTGGTGCTGCTCCACCTGAGCGCCGGAACCTACTTCACCCAGATCGAGGCCAGCGTGGTCATGCAGGACATTACCGGGGGCTTCGTCAAGGCGGTGGTTTTCGGATTTATCGTTACGGTCATCTGTTGTTTCCAGGGGTATTTCACCCATATGCGCGCCGGGGGCTTCGGGGCCAAAGGGGTGAGCATGTCCACGACCACCGCGGTGGTCATGTCCTGCGTGGCCGTGCTGGTGGTGGACTATGTTCTGACCTCGTTTCTGCTTTAGCTGTCCGTTGAATAAACAGTTGGGACGATTATGCCGGAACCCGTCATCCGCTTCGAAAAGGTCTGCAAGAGCTTCAACGGCAAGGTCGTCCTGAAGGACGTCAGCCTGGATATCCTCGGCGGACAGGTGACGGTGATCATCGGGAAGAGCGGGGTCGGCAAGTCCGTCTTGCTGAAGCACGTCATCGGACTGCTCAAGCCGGATTCCGGGGATATTTTCTTCAAGGGCAAACCTCTTTCCAGCATGAGCCGGAAGAGCATGTCCGAGTTGAAGAGTTGTTTCAGCTACATGTTCCAGAACAACGCCCTGTTCGACTCCATGACCGTGTACGAGAACATCGCCCTGCCCCTGACCGAAAAGACGAGTCTGGCGTCCGCGATGATTCGGGAGAAGGTCATTCAGCGGACGACACAGTTGGAGATCTCCGATGTCCTGAGCAAATATCCTTCGCAGATCTCGGGAGGGATGCAAAAACGCGTGGCCCTGGCCAGGGCCTTGATCACCGATCCGGAGATCGTTCTCTTTGACGAGCCCACCACCGGGCTCGACCCGATCAGAAAAAACGCCGTGCTGAACATGATCGCTCATTATCAGCGGCAGCTGGGGTTCACGGCCGTTGTCGTCAGCCATGACATCCCTGATGTGTTCTACATCGCGGACAAGGTGGCCATCATCGATTCCAGCGGGATCATTTTTGAAGACACGCCGGTTGTCCTGGAGCAGTCCGACGACCCGGACATCCAGGCCTTTCTGAACAGCGTGGAGATGCTCAAGGACGACCTGACCGGGCTGGACAACCGCAAGGAGTTCATGGCCGGTTTGAGACGCCTTGGCCCTCGCATCCAACTCGGCGAGCGGTATGGTTTCATCCTCTTTTTGTTGGATGGCCTGGATGAAGTGGATGAGCATGTGGGCCAAATCGCGGCGCAACGAGCCATCCAAAACCTCTCCGACGGACTGATCGCCCAATTGAACGGCCAAGGGCGAGCCGTGCGGATCGGGAAAAATGAGGTCGCGGCGTATTTCCCGGTAGCCGATTCCGATCAGATCGACGCTTTCCGCGCGGCAATGCTCGAACGGATCAGCACCATGGGGAAACGCACATCCGGAGCGGAACATCCCGGCTACAGAAATTTCTGCATCAGTTTGGGGGTTGCGGAGGTGGATGCATACCCCGACTTGCAGGCATTGGTCCTGGTGGCTCGTGACAATGAGCAGCAAACGGTTTGTCCGGTACGCGAAAAAAAGGAAACGATATGAAGAAGTACGCCATGGAAACGGGCGTGGGCGTGTTCATGCTCATTGGACTGCTGTGCGTCGGGTATCTGACGATCAGGCTGGGAGATTTGGAACTGCTGCGCGGCAACACCTATTTGCTCAACGCGAGATTCACTTCGGCCGCCGGGCTGAACCGGGGCAGTGTCGTGGAAATGGCCGGAGTCGGGATCGGCAAGGTCGAGAGCATCCGCCTGCATCCCACGGATCTGGTGGCCATCGTGACCGTGCGGATCGACAAGGGAGTGCCGATTTTCGACGATTCCGTCGCATCCATCAAAACCCGTGGCCTGATCGGGGACAAATTCATCGATATCGCACCCGGGGGGTCGGATTTCGAACTCGGCCCGGGAGAAACCATCGTGGATACCGTACCAGCCCTGGATATCGAAAACCTGATCGGACGGTTCGCCTTTGGCGACGTTAAGAAATGACGATCGAAAACGTCAAACTTCGAGGATGATAATATGTTGAAATACATCATAATGACGATCTGCCTGCTCTTTTTTGCGTCCACGGCTCTGGCCGCTTCTCCGATGTCGGCCGTTCAGGGCGCGGTTGACCAGGTCCTCAGCATTCTGCGCGAACCGGCCAATGCGGAGCAGGAGGGCATCGATACAAAGTACGAGCGCATCAAACAGGTAGTTGATGACGCCTTTGACTACGAGGTTCTTTCGCGCGTCACCCTCGGTCGAGGCTGGAGACAGTTGGACGATTCGCAGAAGGAGCAATTTATTTCGCTGTATTCAGAATTGATTGAGCGCACCTACCGAAACTACATTGTCGACTATTCCGATGAAGACGTCGTCTACGTCCGGGAAACACTGCTCACGGAGCCGGGGGCGCGCGTTCACCGGGCCGAGGTGGAAACCCGGGTCATGGCCCGGCAGGGTCCTGTTCAGGTCCTCTACCGGCTCCATGAGGACAATGGGAGATGGCTGGTCTACGACATCCATGGGGAAGGGATTAGCCTGTCACAGAACTTCCGGACCCAGTTCGAGGAGATCCTGCATCGAAGCGGTGTGGAAGGATTGCTCGAATCATTGCGGGGCAAAGTTGCGAGCCTGCGAGACGGTGTTGAGGTTGCTAATTGAGTGGAGGACGGGAAAACATGATGGCGAAAAGAGGATTAGCGGTGTTGCGTCTCTTGCTGGCGTATCTCTTGCTGGCGTGCCTGTTGCTGTTCATGACCGGATGCGCCGGGAAGAACAATCCCGGTCCCGCAATGATCGCGAACGGGGGAACGGTTGCCGTGGAAGGAGAGGGCGGCCCGGACCGGCTTGATGACCTCGACAATGACGATTGGTGGGAAGAGGAATGGGAGGTCGTGGCCGAGGAGTACGAGCCTCTCCGCGTGGCCGACCCCCTGGAGGGATGGAACAGGGCCATGTTCACCGTCAACGACAAGCTCTATCTCTATCTGCTCAAACCGGTCGCCCAGACGTACGCCATGGTTGTTCCCGAACTCTTCAGAATCGGTATTGGAAATTTCTTCACCAATCTGGCCTATCCCGTGCGCGTTGTGAACAGCCTGTTGCAGGGCAAGGGCGATAAGGTCGCCAAGGAAACCGGGAGTTTCGTTTTGAACACGACCTTCGGTTTCCTCGGCCTGGTCAAGATCTCAGACACGTTCCCGGCCCTGACCGTCACTCACGAGGATGCCGGACAGACATTCGGCGTTTGGGGGATCGGCAACGGTCCGTATATCGTCTGGCCATTGCTCGGTCCATCGACACTGCGCGACTCGGTGGGCATGACAGGCGATTTCTTCCTTTCACCACTCTCCTACCTTGAACCTCATGAACTGGGATGGGCTCTGAAGGCCCATCAACGCATCAATTCTTTATCATTCAGGATCGGACAATACGAGGACATGAAGGAATCAGCCATTGATCCCTATGTCGCTTTCCGCGACGCCTATATCCAGTACCGCCACGCACTGGTTCAGGATTGACCTGGGAGCAAAAGGCGACACCAGTCTGAATCCGGGCTGTATTTCGCGAGGCGTCAGGTAGAATCGCCGTCGCTCCCTTCCAATCTTCCATGCGGTGTCCATTCCTTAACCATCTTGCCGGGACAAAACCGTAATTCATAACACATCGTTTTGAATAAGCTTTCAACCATCAACTTTCAACAAGCTTGGTGTAATATAACTTTTTGCACCAAGCTCTGATATTTGTCCATGGAAGGTCTGGGGAGAGAGAGGTACCATGACCATGGAAATCGGGGTGGTTTTCGCAATACTGGGAACCGCCATGCTGTTGTTTATAACCGGTTGGATCCGTGCGGATATCGTCGCGGTATTGGTACTCGTTTCGCTGGCGGCTACCGGCGTATTGGAGGTGGAGGAGGTTTTGCTCGGCTTCAGCAGCGAAGCCGTCATCTCCATCGCCGGCTTGTTGATCTTGAGCGCCGGGTTGGTACGCAGCGGGGTGGTCCGGTGGATCGCGGAGCGTCTGAACGACATCGCCGGAGGGAGCCGCAAACGGTTGACTTGGATGAGCACCCTGGTCCCCGGCGTCCTGTCGGGTTTTGTGAGCGATATTGCCACGGTTTCGTTATTCATCCCGGTGGTCCTCCGACTGGCCCGTAAGAACGATATCCACCGTTCAAAGCTGCTCCTGCCCATCGCCATGGCTGCCCTGGCAGGTGGAAGCCTGACCATTATCGGGGCCTCGCATAACCTTGTGGTCAACGATCTGCTTCGATCCTCGGGACAGTCAGCGTTTGGTTTCTTCGAAATTGCGCCGGTAGGCATTGCCCTGATCATTTCTTTCGCTGTCTACACCCTGGTCATTGGGCAGCGCCTGTTGCCGGGCGAAAAGGGCGCCGTGGAAAGCCGGGGAGATCATACTGATTTAATGCGGACATACCATTTGGAAGATCGTCTCTGGGAGGTCTTGCTCCTGAACGATTCTTCCTGGGTGGGGAAGACGTTGCAAGAAATCGCAATCGGTAATGAGCACGGGCTTACGGTCTTGTCTGTTGTGCGCCATGACGAACCCCACCTTGTTAAACGAGTGGATTTTGTCCTGGAGAAGGACGATATGCTGCTGGTGGGCGGACGCAGGACAAGGGTCGAAAAACTGGTCCAGGAACATCCGGGACTCAAAGTATTGGGACATCCCAGCGAACCTGAACAATTTCCGTCATCCAGTGGAGAGCTGATCGAAGTGGTTGTCCCACCGCGTTCACCGGTGGTCGGCAAGACCCTGACTGATTTGGATTTGCGCAGGAAAACCTGCCTCACGGGCGTAGCGATCTGGCGCGCGGACAGCCCCATTCGAACCGATGTGGGAACCACTCCCCTGCAAGAAGGTGACGCGCTGCTGCTCTATGGTCCGGGCGATCAGACGCGCAGCTACGATCCCAGGCCGGGTTTCTTGTGGCTGCATGAGCCACACCCGCAGGAAGCTCCCCGGAAGCTGCGCCATCTGGGCAAGTGGGCCGCCTTGATTATGGCCGGGGTGATTGCCTTGGCTGGTTTCAATCTGCTTCCGATTGCCGTGGCGGCGCTGGGGGGCGCGGCGTTAATGGTCCTTATCGGCATTCTGCCTCTCCGGCTGGTCTATGAACATGTGGAGTGGCGGACGATTGTCCTGGTCGGCGGGATGTTCCCGTTGGGCTTGGCCATGGAGAAAAGCGGCGCTGCCGGACTGGTTTCCAGCCTGATAGCCGATACGTTGGGTACACTCGGCCCGCATGTCACCATGATCGGGATCACGTTGATCGCCCTGCTCCTGACGCAGTCCCTGCACGGGGCAGCCGTGGCGGTGATCATGATTCCGGTCGCATTGGATACAGCCGGCCTGCTCGGGGTCGAGCCGAAAGCGTTTGCCGTCGCCGTTATTGTGGGGGCCGCGGCCACCTACCTGCTGCCTGAAGGCCATCCGGCGCCCCTGATGGTCCAGGGTCCCGGGTCATATGCGACCAGGGATTATCTCAAGTTCGGGACCGGGCTGGTGGTGATCACCCTGGCAGTCGTGGCCGTGCTCGTGCCCCTGATGTGGCCTTTCTGATTGTTCCGTTGGCCCGCACCCTCTTATGTTCTAACCATTCCCGGAAAAAATTAGAAGGAGATCAATCATGAATCAGACACAGGTAACCGATAATCGTGTAACTTCCCCCTCCGAAGAAACAGAGATCAGATTCGAACAGATAATTCCTCCTTCAGCCGTCCGGGTTGCGAAACGTACTGCTTCCCATGTGCAGGAAAGGATACGGTTGCGCACCGTGGAGAATATTGCCCGGGCTGTCTCCTCGCCTGAGACGATCGATACCCGCTTGAGGGAACTCGACCGGGAATGGGATGTCGAACGCGTGCTGGAACTCAACGCCTCGCTGTTGACCTTGACCGGCGTGGTCCTCGGTAAATACGTCAACCGCAAGTGGTTTTTTCTGTCCATCGGAGTGACAGGTTTTCTCGTCCAGCATGCCCTGCAGGGATGGTGCCCGCCACTGCCGATCCTCCGGCGGATGGGGATCAGAACTTGCCAGGAAATAGAGCAGGAGCGCCATGCCCTCAAGATGCTTCGCGGCGACACCACCCATATGCCGGAGAGCGTCGATCCGCGACGTCAGGCGGAGGAGCTGCTGAGCATTCAGGAACGGTAGCCGGACTACTCAGTACATTTTGTGTCCGATCTTGCTCCGGCAATCGGTGTCGGGGTCGGCGCTTCGCTATCGGAGTCGGAATCGAAACAGGAAGAATTGAAAACGCATCCCAGCGTTTTCGATCCCGATCCCGATTCCGATTCCGACCCCGGCAATAGAATTGAGCAGTTACCATCCTGTGATCCCGTTATCTTCTTGGACATGAGGTTCGATTTCGATTCTCCGCTCGTCCATCTCGGGAATTATTCCCGCCGCCTGTGATTTCTCCCCACGATAAACATGCGATTCCCCTACAGACAGGGATGCTCAAAAGGGTATCCTCCAGGTGTAACTACTCAGCAAAGCCAGAGAAAAGAACCTGGATAGCGGTCGCCGAACTTCGCCGGTATGACGTCAACACGAAAAACGGCCTCCTTCGTCAGTCATCCGGCGAAGGCCGGAATCCAGTTGTTTTCCGTGGCCTCACGAGCCCTATCTTTATGAGTAGTTTGTTTGCTGAGTAGTTACTTCCTCCAACAGCCAGCGGTGTTCAGGAAGATAAGCTGGCAATCATGGAAGAATACGAATACCCGGTCGCAAGCACTGAAAGGAGTCTTCAAGGATGAACATCCAGGATTACAAGCCCATTTCCGATTACGGCATCATCGGTAATCTGAAAAGCGTCGCCCTGATCGCCAGGGACGGGGCCATCGACTGGTGTTGCCTGCCCAGGATGGACAGTCCCAGCGTTTTCGGAGCTCTCCTGGATGCCCGGCGCGGTGGTTTTTTTCGGATCGGTCCCGCGGGCGGAGGCCGCGGCAATCAGGAGTATGTCCAGGAAAGCAATGTCCTGAAGACCAGCTTTGAATTGGAGGGCGCCGTCCTGACGGTGACCGACTTCATGCCCCTGGACGGAGACATCAACGGGCGCAACGACGCCTACGCCCCTCCGGAGATTCACCGGCTGATCGAGTGCCGCGGCGGTTCCGTGGATGTTGAACTCCTGTGGTGTCCCCGATTCGATTACGCCGGAAAGACCGTTGCCCTGGAACGCATTTCCGGCGGATGGATCGCCCGATCCGAAGAGGATGCCATGCGCCTGGAAGGCTTGGAAAGCGCGGAACCGGGCGAGGACGATCACGGTCCGCTGATCCGGGCCAGGTTCCGGATCAATCCCGGAGAGAGCAAGGCCATTGTCGTGCGCTGGGGCGCGGAGGACGGAAAGAACGGCTATGAAACAGCACTCGCGCTCAAATCCACCCTGGAGTGCTGGAACGGCTGGCTGCATCAGGAAGGCAGCGTCATGAAGCAGGTCTGGGCCGGGGATCAGATCAACATGGTCATCCGCTCGGCGCTGGTCATCAAGCTGATGTGCATCGGCGATCAAGGCTCCATTGCCGCGGCGCCCACCACCTCCCTGCCGGAAGTGCTCGGCGGGGTGCGCAACTGGGACTATCGCTATGCCTGGATCCGGGATGCGGCCATGACCGGTCAGGCCCTGATTTCCATCGGCCATGAAGCGGAATCCGTGGACCTGATGCGCTGGTTCGAGGAAGTTTCCAAAACCTGCAAGTCCTGCAAGCGGGACCTGCAGATCATGTACGGCCTGCAGGGGGAATTGGAACTGACCGAGCAGCAGCTTGAACATCTGGAAGGCTACAAGGGGTCAAGGCCGGTGAACATCGGCAACGAGGCATACGGTCAGTTCCAGCTCGAGGTCTACGGCGAGCTGGTCAGTACGGCGTACGAACTGGCCCGCAGAGGACATCCGCTCACCGACGACATATCCGAATTCATTACCTGGATCGCCGACCACGTGGTGGAAGTGTGGGAGCGTCCCGATTTTGGAATCTGGGAGTTCCGGGGAGAGGCGCGCCATTTCGTCTACTCCAAGGCCATGGCCTGGGTCGCCCTGGACAAGGCCCTGCTGCTGGCCAAGCATTACAAACTCAAGGGCAATGTGGAACTCTGGGACGAAACCCGGACCAGGATCCAGGAACAGGTCATGGAGAAGGGTTTTGATTCGGAACTGAATGCATTTGTCCAGTCCTACGGCTCCAAGGACATGGATGCCGCCAATCTTCGCCTGGCATTGGTGGAATTTCTGCCCGCGGACGACCCCAAGATCCAGGGCACCGTGAACCGGATCATGAAGGAGTTGATGAGCGACTGCCTGATCCGACGCTACATCGCCGACGACGGCCTCCCCGGAGAAGAGGGGGCGTTCGGGTTGTGCACCTTCTGGTTGGTGGACGTACTGGCCCTTTCCGGGCGGATCGAGGAAGCCGAGAAGATCTTCAGGAATATTGTCCAATACGCCAATCATCTCGGCCTTTTTTCTGAACAGGTGGATTCGAAGACAGGCGGGTTTCTCGGGAATTTCCCCCAGGCCTTCACGCACATCGGCCTGATCAACAGCATTTTGTATCTGGCCTACGCCAAGGGGTTGGATGTGCCGGTGCATGATCCAATCGGCACTCCCGGACACAGGGAATTCCGGAACAACGGGGATACTGCCGGGAATCAATGAACGCCGAAGGAGCAACCAATGAAAATTCACGACATCTCCATGGAGATTCACCCGGACTTGCTCGTCTATCCGGGCAATCCGGCGCCGCGCATTGATCGATACAAGAGTATTCAGGATGAGGGCATAAACGAGTCGTCCTTGTTTCTCGGCATGCATACCGGAACCCATGTGGATGCGTTACTGCACATCAAAGAGGACGGCGGCAGCGTAGCCGACCTGCCCCTGGAAAGTTTCTACGGCCCCTGCGTGGTGTTGGACATGACGCGGCATGGGCGGGAAATCACCGCGGAGCATCTGAAAAATGAAGACATCCACAAAGACCTCATCGTGCTGCTCAAAACGGAAAATTCCCTGAAGGGCTACGTCCGGTTCCGTAAGGATTACGCCCATCTGACCGCGGACGGAGCCGCCTACCTGGCGGAGCAGCGGGTAAAGACCGTGGGCGTGGATTATCTGAGCGTGGAGCCCTTTGACAGCGGTATGAAGGTCCATCAGGCCCTGGTTCCGGCGATGACGGTTTTCGAGGGGCTCGATCTGCGGGAGGTGTCCGCGGGGAAATACATTTTCGTCGGTCTGCCGTTGCGGATCAAAGCGGACGGCGCACCGGCCAGAGCCATCCTGATTCAGCCGGACGGCGAACCATGCAATACGTAAATCAAGGGGGAACGGTTAATGGAAGAGGGGGGGCGAGAGAGTGAATTCCCGGGTATCAGAAAAGATGCCATGAAAAAATAATGCGTGCATCCAAAACGCATCATCCATAAACTGCCGTCCATCTTTATTCACATTATAAAAAGGAGATCGTCATGTTAAATTTCAAGAAAATTCTGGGATTCGGTTTCGTTCTGATCATGCTTGCATCCCTGCTTGGATGCCAAACCCCAGCGGGACGCACGCCAGGCGAATTTGTTGACGATTCAGCCATCACGACGCGAGTAAAGGCGGCACTGTTGGCTGATGACTCAGTGAAAGGCCTCGCAATAGGCGTCAAGACTTTTGAAGGTCAGGTCAATCTGACCGGCGCGGCGGATACGCGGCAGCAGAAACAGCGAGCAGAAGAACTGGCCGCCAAGGTGGAAGGTGTTCATTCGGTCAACAACGAGATCGTTGTCCGGAATAAGTAGATTCCTGGCTTGTTGCATCAATTTCGCTTCCGACAGCAAAATGATCAAGCATATCCGGAAGCATGTCCGGAAGCATGTCCGGAAGCATGGCTGTCGGAAGCGCATCCTCCCTCAACAATAAAGGAGTAACGTTATGCCTATTCTCTTATGGCTTCTCGGAGTCCCGTTTACATTGCTTATTATACTGTGGCTGCTCGGCGTATTCTAGTCTGAGCACTGAAATGATGAATCGAACCTGGACCGGTTGCCGGTCAGTGGCAACCGGTTCCAAAATTCCTCGCACGTCTGATTGAGCCCCATCATTTCCGCTTCGTCGAGAAAGACCTGAAAAAGCCTATGCTTGGGACAAGCTCCAATGCTCCCAAGGCGAGACGCCCTCGCTCCCAGGGGGTGTGCGCAAAACTGTCAACCAATTCTGAACCATCTCCTATTTTCCCGTGGTGATCTGCTCCAGTTTGCGCTGGTCGTCCTTGAACAGCTTGTAGTTCATGGAATCCTCCAGGGCCTGCCAACTGGCTTCAATGATATTGTGGGACACGCCCACGGTGATCCAGCTGGAATGGGCGTCCCCGGATTCGATGAGCACGCGGACATGGGACGCGGTGCCGGAGCGGCCGGAGAGAACCCGGACCTTGAAGTCCAGGAGGCGCATTTCCTTGAGATTGGGGTAGAAGCGTTCCAGGGCCTTGCGGAGAGCATGGTCCAGGGCGTTGACCGGGCCTTGTCCGGCCGCGGCGGTGTGTTCCACCACCCCGCCGACCTTGAGCATCACCGTGGCTTCGGCCCAGGGCTGGGCCTGGTCCTCGTGGCGGGCGTCGATGACCCGGAAGCTGAGCAGGGTGAAGTAGCGGCGCATCCGGCCCAGGGTCTGGTTCAGGAGCAGCTCAAAGGACGCCTCGGCCGCGGCGTATTCGTAGCCGGTGCTTTCCCGCTGCTTGATCTCGGCCAGCAGCTCGGAGACAAAGGGGTCGTCTTTTTCCAGGTGAAAGCCGAACTGTTTGGCCTTGAACAGGATGTTGCTGCGTCCGGCCAGGTCCGAGAGCAGAATGCGCTGCTTGTTGCCCACCAGTTCCGGCTGGATGTGCTCGTAGGTGATCGGGTTGCGGGTCACCGCGCTGACGTGGATGCCGCCCTTGTGGGCAAAGGCGGAATTGCCCACGAAGGGCTGACGCAGGAAAGGCTTCAGGTTGGCCACCTCGGAGACGAAATGGGCCGTGGCCGTCAGCCGGGAAAGGTGGCCTTCGGGCAGGCAGGCGCAGCCCATTTTCAGTTCCAGGCTGGGTATCACGGAACAGAGGTTGGCGTTGCCGCAGCGCTCGCCGTAGCCGTTGATGGTCCCCTGGACCTGGACCGCGCCGTTGGCCACGGCGATCAGCGAGCTGGCCACCGCGGTTTCGGAGTCGTTGTGGGTGTGGATGCCCAGCTTGGCTCCGGGCAGGGCTTCCTGGACCCGGGTCACGATTTCTCCGATCTCCTGGGGCAGGCAACCGCCGTTGGTGTCGCAGAGCACCAGGACATCCGCCCCGGCCTCCCAGGCCTTGCGCAGGCAGAGGAGGGCGTATTCGGGATGGGCCTTGAAGCCGTCGAAAAAGTGTTCGGCGTCGAAGAACAGCTCCTTGACCTCCGGACGGACATGGGCCAGGGAGCCGGCGATGATCTCCAGGTTGTGCTCCAGAGTGGTGCGCAGGGCTTCCTGGACATGGATGTCCCAGGTCTTGCCGAACAGGGTGACCACCTCGGTCCGCGCCTGGAGCACGGCCTTCAGGTTCGGATCGTTGTCCGGCGAGCCCTTTGGATTGTGGGTGCTGCCGAAGCAGGCCACCTGGGCGGTTTTCAGGTCGTAGTTCTTGATGTCCTTGAAAAAATGCAGGTCCGTGGGGTTGGATACGGGCCAGCCGCCTTCGATGTAGGCAATGCCTAACTCGTCCAGTTTGCGGGCGATGCGGATCTTGTCCTCGGTGGAGAGATGCAGATCCTCGGACTGGGCCCCGTCACGCAGGGTGGTGTCGTAGATGCTGATGAAGGTCATGTCTGCTCACAGTGCGTCGGAGTTGCCGCTTTGTCCAGACCAAAGGCCTCGTGCAGGGTGCGCACGGCCAGCTCGGTGTATTTTTCATCCAGAAGAATGGAAATCTTGATCTCCGAGGTGCTGATCATCAGGATGTTGATGCTTTCGTTCTTCAGGGCCGTGAAGGCCATGGCCGCCACGCCGGAGTGGTTGCGCATGCCCACGCCGATGATGGACACCTTGCTGACATGGGCGTCGGAGACCACGGCCGGGGCGCCGATCTCGGTCTTCATGCGCTCCAGGATGCGGATGGTCCCGTCCAGGTCGCCCCGGGGCACGGTGAAGGTCATGTCCGTGCGGCCCTCCCGGCTGGGGTTCTGGACGATCATGTCCACGACGATGTCCGCGTCGGAAATGGGCGCGAAGATCGTCGCCGCCACGCCCGGTTCGTCGTACACGTCCATCAGGGTGACCCTGGCCTGATCCTTGTCGTAGGCGATGCTGGATACCAGCGCTTCTTCCATGCCTTCCTCCTCCTTGGTGACGATGGTTCCCGGTTCGTCGGAAAACGTCGAGCGGACATGCACCGGGACCGAATATTTTTTGGCGAACTGAACGGACCGGATCTGGAGCACCTTGGCCCCCATGCTGGCCATCTCCAGCATCTCGTCGTAGGTAATCCGGTTGATCTTGCGGGCCTTGGGGCAGATGTTCGGATCCGTGGTGTACACGCCGTCCACGTCCGTGAAAATTTCGCACAGATCAGCGTGCAGCGCGGCGGCCATGGCCACGGCCGAGGTGTCCGAGCCTCCCCGGCCCAGGGTGGTGATCCGTTGCCGGATATCGCAGCCCTGAAATCCTGCGACCACCAGGACATCGTGCTTTTCCAGCAGTTCCATGAGTCGTTCGGTGTTGATCCCCAAAATTCTGGCCCGTCCGGCGGAGCAGTCGGTCAGGATTTCAGCCTGATGGCCGAGCACGGAACGGGCCCGGATGCCGTGGTCCTTGAGCAGCATGGCGAACAAGGCCACGGAGACCTGCTCCCCGGTGGCCACCAGGGCGTCCATCTCCCAGGGGTCGGGACGGGTGCTCCACTGTTTGGCCATGCCCAGGAGACGGTTGGTTTCCCCGGCCATGGCCGAGAGGACCACGACCAGCTTGGCTCCCTGGTCCAGGACTTTTTGGTTTTTGGCCATGACCTGGCGCATGCACTCCAGATTGGCCACGGACGTGCCGCCGAATTTCTGAACTACGATCCGCATCTCGGATCTCCTCCTTGCAGGGCGTCGTGAAACGGAAAATGAGTGGAAAGGCTGTCGCGCAACCGCCGAAGCACCGCCTCGGCCATGGCTCCATGGGCCTGGACCGCGGCTTCGCGACCGCCGGGAACCACGCTGAACCGGACGGCCAGATGATCCCCGGGCAGGTCTCCGGACCGGCAATACGCGGCCCATTCCGCGATGATCAGCCGGGCCGGTTCGTGCAGGGCGCAGAATAACTCGTCATCCAGCTCCCGGCCTTCCAGCCGGTAAAAGTCGAAATGATACGTTTCCGGCTCAGTGGGGTAGACGTTCAGGTAATTGAAGCTGGGACTGGCCACCTCGGCCTGGTCGCCGCCGGGCAGGGCCTGAACCGCGCCCCGGGTAAACGTGGTCTTCCCGGCCCCCAACTCGCCGTCCAGTAACAGCGCCGGATATGCGCCCAAGGCCCGCATAGCGTCGACGAAGCAGACGCCCAGGGCCATGGTGGCGTCGTGACCCTTGAGGTGGAGATGAAGCGGTGCTGACGGTGAAGGCATGAGGAGGAGAGCCTCGACGTGAGGCGGGCGATTCGGTTGGTTTCGTGTTTGCTGATTTATTCCTCGGAACTGGCCAAAAGACGAAGGATGTCCTTCTTGCCCACGACTCCGACCAGTTTTCCATCTTCCAGCACCGGGATGGTGTGATATTTTTTTTCGGCCATCAGGTCGGCCAGTTTGTTCACCGGGGTGTCCGGGGAGACGCTGACCGGGTCCGGGGTCATGGCCTGGCTGACCTTGGTGGCGGCCATTTTGTCCACGGCGCGTTGGAGCTGACTCAGGGAGGTCAGGGCCACGAAGCCGCCCAGCAGGGTGAAAAAAGAGGGCAGGGGGAATTCGCGTTGCTGGACCACGAGGTCGCTCTGGCAGAGCACGCCCACCAGCTTGCCGTCTTCATCCAGCACGGGCAGCCCGTTGAAGTCCTTTTCCAGCAGAATTTTGGCCGCCGCGTTGACGTCCGTATCCGGGGTTACGGTGACCACGTCCCGGGTCATAATGTCCTTAGCTGTCCGCATCCTGTGCGCCTCCTCTCGGCTCCGTATTGTTCAGTCCACCACATGTGGCAGCATGTCCGCGATTTCCCGGGCCAAATTGCCCCGCCGGGGAAAGCGCTTCCTCAACTCCGTTCCCGCCAAGCCATGCCAGTACACGGCCGCGTTGGCGGCCGCCAGCGGGTCGAGGCCCGCGGCCAGCAGGGCGCCCAGGACGCCGCAGAGCACGTCGCCGGAACCTCCCACCGCCAAGTTTGGGCAGGCAAACGGAGATACATACACGGCACCTTCGCGGGAAGCAATGACCGTCCCGGCCCCTTTGAGCACCAGGACGACGTTCCATTTCCGGGCGTACTCCCGGGCCGTTTCGATACGGCTTGCCTGGACCTGGTCGATGGTCAGTCCGGTCAGCATCGCCATTTCTCCCGGATGCGGGGTGAGGATGGTGTTCGGAGGGAGTTGGGTGAAAAGGTTCGAATCCTGGGCCAAAGCGTACAGGAAATCCGCGTCGCCGATCAAGGAGGGCAGGTCGTGGGCCAGCAGGGTTCGACAAAAGGCGCCCGTCTCCGGGGAGCGGCCAAGACCCGGCCCGAGTATCACCGCGTCGAAGCGCTCCAGAGCTCCGGAAAGGTCGTCGAGGCAGTCCCGGCTCCAGGAGGTTCCGTGGCCCAGGGGCAGGAGCATCACTTCGGGGCATCCGGCTTTGATCTCTCTCGCCAGCTTGGTCGGACAGGCCACGGAGGCCAGTCCGGCTCCGCAACGCAAGGCGGCCAGGGCCGAGAGCAGGGGCGCTCCGGTTAGCCCTGGTGAGCCGCCGACCACCAGCACGTGGCCGGCCGTGCCTTTATGCAGCAGGTCGTTCGATTGAGGAAGGAGATTCAAAACGCCGCTCTCCAGCAGAAATTGTCCCGGCGGCTGGGCCTGTTTGACCCGAAACGGAATCCCGATGGGGCGGGCGTGTTCTCGGCCCACGTACGAAGCGGCTTCCGGCAGGGCCGGGCCGAGCTTGGTCGCCTCGAAGCTGACCGTGGCCGAAGCCCGGACGGCAATGGGCGAAGGACGTCCGGTCAGTCCGTTCAAGCCCGTGGGGATGTCCAGGGACAGGATGAAGACCTCCCTGGGCAGACGGTTGATGTATTCGATCCACTGCCGATAATCCGGTCGCAAATCTCCCTGGAAGCCGGTGCCCAGCAGGCCGTCCACCAGAATATCCGGCTGGCGCAGGTGGTCGATGTGGGCCTCGGGCAGCGGGACCAGAGGCAGGCTCAGCTTGTTCAGTAAATTCAAATGATAGGCCCCCGCGCCGGTATAGGCTTCGAGCGGCTTGACGTGAAACGTGCTGACCCAGGCGCCGCGATCGGCCAGGTGCCGGGCCAAGGCAAAGGCATCCCCGCCGTTGTTTCCCGGTCCGGCCAGCAGCACGACCTGCTTTCCCTCCACTGGCCCGTACTCCTGGAGCAGCACGGCCAATGCCTCCCGTGCGGCGTTTTCCATGAGTAGTTCCTGCAACAAGCCGTAGTCGCGCTGGGCCGCGGAGTCCCAATGGGCCATTTCATCCGGTGTGGGTAACGGGCGGTACATGATGAATTTCTCCTGGTTTTGAAAAAGTATTGGAAAGGCGGTACGCTGGGGAGCATGTGCCAGCATGGAAGCCAATACGTTTTCTCGCTACTTTGCCGAAGATCGGCGCGACGGACAAGCCTGACGGTCAATCCTGGATATTCAGGGTTTAGTGAAGCTTGTCCAGGCATCAAACGAGAAAGATGGCTAAGCGAAAAGAAGGGGCAAGGCGAGTTGTGCCAAATTTTCGATACTAAATTTTTCCTTGACCTTCATTTTTGTTTCATGCTTAAACTCGCAGCAGTTGAAATCGATGGAGTCTTTTCTTATCTGAGTTGTCGATCGGCATGTGAATCTTCTCTCGTCATCCTGCAAGGAGGTGGATCATGGTACAACCCCCCGGTAGAGGAAAGGTGGCCGTACTCGTGCTGCTGCTTGTCGGCGCCGGGCTGTATGCCGGAATAGCCTTTTCCATGAAGGTCACGGATCAGCCGGAGTTCTGCGGCAGTTGTCACGTGATGTACGAGGCCGTTCGGACGCATCAAGTGTCGCCCCACGCCAATCTGGCCTGCAACGAATGCCATGCCCCGGAGACGGGGGTGCCCAAGATTGTATTCAAGGCCAGGGCCGGTACCAAGGATATTTACCAAAATACCCTGGGTGACGTTTACGACGTCATCCATGCATCGGACAAGACCAAGGACGTGGTCAACGACAGCTGCATCCGTTGTCATTCCATGACGATTTTGAATGTTTCCGAGAAGATGGTCGAAGCCAAGCCGTACTGCACGGATTGTCATCGCTCCGTGCCACACATGTCCAAATTACCGATTTCCGAAAGGAGGGTGTCGGATGAATAGAATGCTTGTCACGGTCTGTTGTGCGGCCATAGCCCTTGGGGTCATGGCCCTGGTGAGCTGTACCGAGGTGCCTGAGCCGGTCACGCCGTCCTACACGACCACGCTGGCGGCCACGGAAATCAAGAACAGCGCGTTTGAAGAGTTTTTTCCCATTCACTACCAAACGTTCCTGGAAAACAACGACGACAGCCAGATGACCGAGTACTCCGGTTCGATCCCTCATGAAAAGCATCTTTGCGAAGATCCGCCCAAAGGCTGGAAATACTGTCAGCCATATCTGAAAAACCTCTGGATGGGCTACCCCTTCAGTTACGAATACAACCGAGCCCGCGGACATACCTACGCCCTGCACGACGTTTTGGAAATCGACCGGATCAACCGCTACAGCGAACAGGCCGGGTTGCCCTCCACCTGCTACAACTGCAAAACCCCCAAGATGGTGGAGTGGATTCCCAAATACGGCGACGATTTCTGGATCATGGAATTCAACCAGTTCCGGGAAGAATTGGACTTGGACGACCACACCATCGGCTGCGCCACCTGCCATGACCCGCAAACCATGGACCTGCGAATTACCAGCGTTCCTCTGGATGAGGCGCTGAAGCGTCAGGGCAAGGATTGGCGGGAAGCCTCGCGCAACGAGATGCGCTCCCTGGTCTGCGCCCAGTGTCACGTGGAGTACTATTTTCAGGACAAGAAATTCGGCGCTGCGGCCAAGCCGATCTTTCCTTGGGACCTGGGCAAGGATCCGGAAGATATGTATGAATACTACAAGGATCATGGATCGACCACACGAGAAGGCTTTGAGGGGCATTTCATCGACTGGACCCATGCGGTGTCCGACACGCCGATGATCAAAATCCAGCACCCCGAATACGAGATGTGGTATGATAGCCCGCATGGCGCGGCCGGCGTGGCCTGCGCGGATTGTCACATGAACTATCGTCGGCTGGATGGAAAAAAGAAGATTTCATCCCATCGCTGGACTTCACCGCTCAAGTCCGCGGAAATGATCAAGAGCGCCTGCGGGCAATGCCATGCGGACAAGTCTCCGGAATATCTCAAGGAACGTGTTGTTTTCAGTCAACAAAAAGTTTGGGGTCAATTGCTTGCCGCCCAGGATATTTCGGTCAAGGCTCACGAAGCCGTTCGACTTGCCAGCGAGTATCAGGGGTACAAACGACCTGATTTTGATCAATTGATGATCAATGCTCGCGAACGGATTCGGAAGGGGCAAATGTTTTGGGATTGGGTCTCGGCGGAAAACAGCGCCGGATTCCATAACCCGGCTAAAGCCCTGGAAACGCTTTCCCGTTCCATCCAATACAGCCAACAGGCAGTGGACTATGCCATGCAGGCCACCAATTACGGCATCGCCCAAAACCTGGAAGGCGACATCAAGGACATCGTCCCGCCGATCATGGAGCACAGCCGCAAACTGCAACAAAGCCAGGAGCATCTGGATTCCCACGAGTGGCTGGGCTATCTCCCGCTGCTTCCGGAAGCGGATCTGATCTGGGATCTGAATCGTCGCGTTCAGTAACGCGCGGTTTCAGCTCATTGAATGCATAAGCAAACGGCCTCGGCACGAAACGTGCCGAGGCCGTTTTACTTTGGCGTGTCGGAGTTGTGCCTTTTGGCTTGGGATCGGACCGAGCTAATCTATTGAATTTCGAAAGGGTATGTAAAGGCTAAAAGGGTTTAATGCCGCCGCTCCCTGCATCGCCGTCTAAATTGTTGAATGCCCCGGGTAGCCCTCCAGGGCTGAAAGGCCATTGCCGGGGATGCTCCACAACCCCGGCCGGGACCATGTTTAGCCTTTCGCTTCACCCGGTCGAGCCTCTGCCTTTGCATGCTGTGTTGCGGCCTCTTGGCGCGCCATATACCGCTTTCGCCGCATTTTCCATTTGTCATGCCATTCCGTGTGCCAGGACGGCAGATTTAGGTAGCGTTGCTGTGTCGCGTCGCACACGCTGAGGAAGCCGGAGATCCACTCGGGTCGCTCTTGGTCCTTCTCCCTCCAGCAGTACGGTGGCCGCTCGTGCGTGAGAAGCTCCGTCCCTGTGAGTACAAGGACCGGGTTGATGGGCCGCTCAGCTTTCCAATACTTCCGTCCCGTCCTAGCTATGCGCGTTATTCCGGCAATCTCCTCCTTGGTGAGGGACTTTCGCAACGTGCAGAAAACCAGCACGGCGCCGGGGAAATTTTTTGCCAAGTGCTGCATTCGCCCAAAGTCTTTCTTCGTGAAAGGCCCGTACGTCTTGCATTCGCCGAACACCAGCCCGTCTTGGTGGCCACCATATATCGATTCACTCCAGAACAAGCCGAAATCCGCCTCAAGATCTCCTTTGCTACGGTTCTTCGCCGTAAAACTCAGCACTGGGGTGGTCCGCATCGTCGTGAGTCTCCGATTGCTGAAAAAGTCAAGTGCGAGCAACGTAGTGTATGCTCCCTCGGCATACCTTGGGACACTAAAGGGCCCGGCCGTCTTGTAGCACCAAACACCACGGTCGATGTTTCCAGTAGCAGGAAACGAGTTGAGGCACTTAGGGCAATTCAGGTTATCTGTCAGCGCTGCGAGTGGGAACCACGATCGTCGCTGGCATATCGGACATTGTGTACGAAGGCCTAATTTGAAGATGCCCTTGGAGACAAGGTAGTCATGGAGATCTCGACGCCCAGTACCTTCGAGCCTGCTCTTTACTTCGCTCACTGGCATGTCACGATCCTGCCCGATCTTGTTTGACACCACGGGCGTTCCGTCGGCGTTGACTGACCCGCCATTCATGTATTCGATGAGTCCAAGAAGCTTCTCGTCGCGAAGGACGCCGACACGCCCGCCGAGCTTTTGCAAGATTTGTTTTGCCAGTATTCCTGGGGCGGAAAGCTCGGCGCTCCAACCCTGGTCCACCAACCACGCGAAAAAGATCGGTTCTGAGGTCGGCAGGTCACGTGTTTCCGAGAACTCGTACTGCACGAACTTGACAAGGCCATGTTGCCCAATGCGCCACTCGGTGATGGAACCCATGTTCAAGATCGCACGTTGGAATCGCTCGCCCGAGGCTTTCGGAAAGACCTCGGCTAAGTGTTCCTCGGTGCCATAAAAGCGAAACGAAATTTCGTTCATACACCGCACTTCGCCGGTGCAGGCGTGCTTGTTTGAGAACTCTGGTAGCAGTGATCGGAAGCGAAACCCTCCCTTTTTCTGATCCATAATATCTAATGATTCCTCATCTTTGCCGTAGATGTCGGCAATCGCCCCATCATGGTCTCTCGCCCATTTATCCCAAATGCGCGGATACCAGTGCTGGAGGACGAAGAAACCGTCGTTTGACGGATCGTTGGGCGGCCGCTCGATCTTGAGTCCCTTCACAAACTCCTGCATTTCTTCCATCGTCGAGTTGCGGCTTTGAATGATGGAGGCCGTATCGCAATGCTGCGGCTGGTGCCTCCAATGCACGCGATGCGCTTTGAAAAAGCGAGTAGCCGTATCCCAGAACGTTGACACGTCTTTGAACTGTTTCGGCAGTGGCAGGATGTCTCGTCCCGTAGCCCTCAGGTTCCAGTAATCGACGACATCCTCAAGCTTCGAGGCATCCATGAAGAAGGCGGCAGCCCCTCTTCCGAAGCTACGGCGACTTTGCACCGAAATCCCGTACGCCGAGATTCGTCGGGGAAAAAGTACGTCGCGCTCTAATAGCTCGCTCAACTTGCTGGGCTCAAGCTGAATTCGTTCGATTTCGAGTGGTTCGAAGTATTCGGATTCAAGCGCGGGCAAAAGTTTTTCAGGTATCTCCCCGACAATGCTTGTCCAGAACAAGGCCAATTGTCTCGGAATCTTTGGTAGGACCACCTTGACCGGATACTTCGCCTTGTATTTAAAGTACTCTCGGTAGATATCCCCAAGCAACTCGAAGATGCCGATGCCATAGACCGGCATTGGTCTGTAATATTCGCTGAATCGCTCCCAGATCTCCTGTGGCTTGATGATTTGGAGGCCAGTCAGGCTGATGTAGCTTGGCACGCTCTTCGAAAACTGCACGAGGATGTCTGGATCGAAGGCGTCGATGAAGCCAAGGATTGTGCTCCTAGCAGACGGAGCCTTGAGAGAGTTGTTTCGCCAGGTCGCGGGAATTCGTCGGTAGAGTGGGATAATTGGAAAAAAAGCACCGCCCCAGAGTGACGAGCTGAGTTGGATAGCCGCTCGAACCTGCGTCGCATTGTTCGGGTCAACCAAATACGCTAGCTTGACCGGTCGGACCTTTATATCAACGTTACCAAACATGGCTCTTTCAGTCGATCATTGTTTTTTGTACCTGTAACCAAGCATGTACCCAGTCGAGTATATGTGTGTTTTATAGTTTGATCTGGTTCAGTGGTAATCAACCCGTCGCACCAGCTCAGCAAAGATATGTTCGTCTTTGAGAACAACCAGGGCCACTGCCTTGAACGTCGGCGAATCAAAAACAATTGATATTGATTTGTCAAACATTTCGCTACATTATTGCATATATCATGTCAAAGGTGAAGGTTGTCCGGAAGAAGGGAGATTCCAGATGGAGGTGATTCCTGCCGAATTGGAGTGAGGGGGCAAGTCTGCTCTTGGCTCGTCAGTATTCCTTTTTTCACCGAATCCACCCTTCTCCGAAGCGCCGTTTCCTTCTTCAGCCTGGACTGGAGCCGGAGCAGGACGCTGTTGACCGTTCTGGATGTCCATATTTCAATTTTCTCCGCGATACAAGAAACCGTATCGCTGTCACCGCCGGTCCGGACCGGACCGGCGGTGGAGCCTCGTTTTGGCGCGTGGAAACGCACGAGGGGCGGCTGATATATATCGGTCGGCGCTCGTGCGTTTTACTGCTACGGCGTCTGGATTGTTGACCGCTTCCATGGTGACGAAATATAGCGGATGCCGTCGGAATGACACGGTTCGCAATTTCAATACGCTACCGAAGTTCGCGGAAGCGAGGTAGGTCATGAGGAGCATGGAAATGTTGAAGAACAACGGTGAGACATCGCGGATTTCCGCCTGTATTCTGGACTGTCCGGATGCCTGTTCGTTTCTGGTGGATTCTCGGGCTCGAACTCTCCGGGCAAATCCGGCGCATCCGTTCACCAATGGGTTTATTTGCCGCAAGGGTGCTCGTTGTTTTGATCGGCTTGACGCTCCGGAGCGCATCACCCGGCCCTTGGTGCGCACGAAGGCCAAGCGCGGCTTGCGGCGCGGGAAAGCCGTGGAGGCGGGCCATGACGGGTTTGAGCCGGTTTCCTGGGCCGCGGCTTTGGATTTGATCGCGGCCAAGCTGAACGCTTTGGCGGACCGGCCCGAGGCCGTGCTGCACGTGCGCGGCCACGGGTATCGCGGGGTTCTGGCTCAGGCCAGTCTGAACTTTTTCGCGGCTCTCGGCTCCTCCACCATCCACGGCTCCTTGTGCGACGACGCGGGGATTGAGGCCTGCATCCGCGACTTCGGCGCGTTGGAGCACAACGATCCGTTGGATTTGCTCAATGCGGCCCGGATCGTGAATTGGGGCAAGGACCTGGGTCGTTCTTCCCCGCATATCGGCCTTTTGGTCCGCGAGGCGCGTAAAAAGGGAACGCGGGTGCTGACCATTTCCCCTGGCGGGGATGGCAGCGAAGGGTGGTCCGACCGGACGGTCCGCATCCGCCCCGGTACGGACCGTTTCCTGGCGGCCTGGCTGATCCGAAGACTCTTGGAGCGGGACGCCGTCTCTCCGGAAGTCGTTCGGGCCTGCGCCGATTGGGATGCGTTGCAAGCGCTGATGCACGGCTTGAACGACGACGATCTGTTGCGGACGTGCGACGTGGATCGTGGTTCGGCGCAAGAACTGCTGGAGTGGTACGCGCCTTGGGTTGCGGCAAATCCTGTTTCTGGTGCTGTTTTGGGTGCCGCTCTTGGCGACCCCACGGCCACGCTGATCGGCTGGGGCGTGCAGCGGTATCTGTTCGGTGGTCAGAATGTGCGGTTCATCAATGCCCTGGCCTTGTTGTCGGGCAATATCGGTCGCGTCGGAGGAGGCTCGTATTTCAACATCGCCTCGGGCCGGAATCTGGGGCGCTGGCGGGCTGATTCACCGGGACGACCTGATGTCGCCGGCCGGCGCTCCTTCCTGTTGCCCTCCCTGGCCTGGGAACTGGAATGGGCCGACCCGCCGGTGGAGTTCGTCTGGGTGGACGGGCACAACGTGGTCAATCAGGTTCCGGACGGTCTGGCCATGGCCAAGGCCTTGCAACGGCCCTTCGTGGTCTGCGTGGATGCGTTTCTGACCGACACGGCTCGTTGTGCGGACGTGGTTCTGCCGCCCGCGTTGATGCTGGAGCGCGAAGAAATAGTGGGTTCCTGTCTGCATCACTACGTCAACTATTCCGGCCAGGCGATCCCACCCCGGGAAGATTGTCGTTCGGATTTCGACATCCTTCGTGACCTGGGCGCACGATTGAATCCGCCGGTGGGCTTCCCGGAGCCGGACGAGTGCCTGCGTATCGGCCTTGGCCCGCTGGGCGTCGACCTGGAATCGTTCCGAGCCAGGGGCTTTGTCAGGGCCGACCATCCTCCCGTTGCCTTCGCGGGGTTGACGTTCGCCCATCCGGACGGGTTGTATCGGTTTCCTGAAACGCTCGACCCGGAACCCCTGGAATTGGATCAGGACGACGACCCCGAATTCCCTTTGCGCCTGCTCTCCCTGGTCCGCAGCAAATACATGCACTCCCAGATTCCGGAGAGCGAGCAGCAGGGGCTGCCCGAGATATCGGTCTCCCCGGACAACCCGGATCTGGACGACCTGGACCCCGAAGGCCCGACTTTCCTGGCCACTCCTTTGGGACGCATGGCTGTTCGGTTGCGTCTGGACGCATCCCTGCATCCCCTGGTCGTCCTGATCCGCCGCGACGGCTGGGTCAGTCTGGGCCACGGCCCCAACGCGATCATCGAGCCTCAAATTACGGACATGGGCGACTGCGCGGCCCTGTACAGCCAGTGTTGTCGGTTGGAGCCGGATTGAACATTCAGGAGGTGGTCACCGACCATATGGACTTTTTCCGCTTGGCTTCGTACAGAGGTGGCGACGGTTTGCGTTGGAGACCGAACGCGTTCCGGCCTGGGCCGGTTTCAACTTCAGAACTGGAGAGCAGAGATGAAAAGAACCACGATTTGTTTGACGACTATTCTGGTTGTATTGCTTCAGGGGGGCTGGGTCTGGGCCGAGGATTACCTGAAGATTCTCCATGTCAGTGAGCCGTATGAGATCATGGGGCAAAAACAGGCGGGCAGCGAGGAAATAGTCGAGACATGGCTGAGCGGCAACAAGGCCCGAATGAACTCTTCCGACAAGACGTCGGTGATTTTCGATGGCGACAAGCAGACTATGTACATGCTGGACCACGGTGAGCGGACGTATACCGAGGTGCCGCTGAACCTGTCCGAAGCCATGGCCGGCATGCTGGGCGAGGAAGGGGGACATGAAAAGGCCCAGATGATGGCTCAGATGATGGGGGGGATGATGCAGATGCAGGCTTCGGTCGTGGAAACCGGGACCGTGAAGAACGTCAACGACTGGACCTGTCGGGTTTATGAGCTGACCTTGAACATGCCCATGGGGCAAACGGCTGCTGAAATCTGCGCCACGGACCAGATCGACGTGAACGTGAGCATGTACAACAAGATCGGTCATGCCATGATGGCCGGGCAGCATGGTTTCGAAGAGCTGCTTCGGGAAATGGAGAAGATTCGGGGAGTCGCCGTGCTGACCGTGAGCAGAGCCAATGTCATGGGCGCGACGGTGGTGACCCGGGAAGAACTTCTGGAGCACCAAAAAATGGCCGCTCCCTCCGGAAGTTTTGATATTCCAGAGGGGTACACGCGACAACGATTCATGGGCATGTAATGGGTCGTTGAAAAATTTTCAAAAACAACAAGAGGAGTGACAGCATGGAATTTACGAGTACCAAGGTGGAGCAGGGCGTGACGATCAAAGCGACGGGCCGCATGGACGCGGTCACGGCCCCGTCTTTCGAGCAGGAATGTCTGCGCTGGATGGAGCAGGGCGATTCCAAGCTGATCGTGGACTTCACCGGCCTGGAATACATCAGCAGCGCGGGATTGCGGGTCATTCTGGGCGTGGGCAAGAAGCTGAAAAGCCAGGGAGGCTCGTTGGCTTTCGGCGGGATGAGTTCCATGGTCAAGGAAGTCTTCGACATCTCCGGCTTCGCGTCCATTTTCCCGGTGTACGATTCCCTGGAGGCGGCCCTTGCGGCCAAGTAGCGCCGAGGATGTGGCCGGTCTTTCGCTGCCGGCGGACAAATCCTCTCTGGAGCCTCTGCGGCGCTTTGTCCTGGAGCGTTTCGAATCCACCGGGTTGTCTCCGGCGTTGGAGCTCAAGATCGATCTGGTCTTGGAAGAGGTGCTCCTGAATATTTTTGATTACGCCTACGGTCCGGACCAGACCGGAATGGTCTCCGTGGCGTGCGGACAGTTGGCGGAGGAGGGGCGGTTTCTGGTGCGCTTCACGGACCAGGGGCCTCCCTTTGACCCGCTTTCCAAGCCTCCTCCGGACGTCACCCTGGGCATGGACGAGCGTGTTCAGGGTGGGCTGGGCATTCTGCTGACCAAAGAGATGAGCGCCTCCCAGCGGTATCGCCGGGAGGGCGACAGCAACATCCTGGAGATCGTTTTCGCCGAGTAGCGTTCTTTTTCGTTGCTCGGCGACGACGATTCCGTCCCGTCTTCTTTCTTGCGGACAGTTCGGGCCATGAGCACCGCCGTTCCCGCTTCCCTTCCATCTTCCACTGCCCCCCTGATCCTGCATGTGGACATGGACGCCTTTTTTGCGTCCGTGGAGCAACTGGACCATCCCGAGTTGCGCGGCAGAGCCGTGATCGTCGGCGGGTCCCAGCGCGGGGTGGTTTCCGCGTGCAGCTACGAAGCCCGAAAATTCGGCGTGCATTCGGCCATGCCCATTGTCCAGGCCAGGCGCTTGTGCCCAAACGGAGCGTTCGTGCCCGTGCGCATGGGACGCTATGCCCAGGTCTCCCAGCTGGTCATGGCCGTCCTGGAGCGGTTTTCACCGTTGGTGGAGCAGGCCTCGGTGGACGAGGCCTATCTCGATGGCAGCGGTCTGGAACGTATTTTTGGACCTCCGCAACGGCTGGGGATCGTGTTGAAGCAGGCCGTGGCCGCGGAAACCGGGCTGACTTGCTCCGTGGGCATGGCTCCGGTCAAGTTTCTGGCCAAGATCGCCTCGGACCAGAACAAGCCGGACGGTCTGTTCATCCTCGCTCCGAATGACGTACCGGCTTTTCTCGAGACCCTGCCGGTCTCCAAGATTCCGGGCGTGGGGCGGCAGGCTGTGGAAAAGCTCGCGCTGCTCGGAGTGCGTCGGGTCGGCGATGTCACGAGGTATTCGGAACGATTCTGGCGCGAGCGGTTCGGAAAGTGGGGGGAGGTCCTCTATGCCAGGGCCAGGGGCATTGACCCCAGGCCGGTTGTTCCGGAGTCCGAAGCCAAAAGTGAAGGGGCGGAAAACACCTTTGCCGAGGACCATGACGACCGGGAGGAGTTGAAGCGCTGGCTGCTGGATCAGGCCGAGCGCGTGGGACGCCGGTTGCGCCGGGACGGTCATGCCGGGCGCACCGTGTCCCTGAAGGTCAAGTTCAGCGACTTCAAGGTGATCACGCGCGCGAAAACCTTGCGCGAGCCCACCGCGTCCACGCGGATGATCTTCCAGACCGCCGCCCAACTGCTGGACGCCGAGCAACTCCCCAATAAAGTCCGTTTGATCGGACTGAGCGTGTCCAATTTTTCCAATGCAAGGCGTCAGCTTTCTCTTTTCTCCGGAAACGAAACCGATCTGGACAAAACCCTGGACACGACCCTGGACGCGATCCGGGAAAAGTTCGGCCCTGGGGCTATGGTTCGGGGACGCGTCTTCGGTTTTCGAAAGCCGTCGTGACCGTCCAGGGAAACCCGGTCACTTTTTGATCGAGTCGATGGCGTCCATATCATCGTATCTCCACCGCGACATTCAGCTTGCGGCGCTTTCGCCTCCCAGCCCGGCAAAGACGCGGCGCTGGGCGTATTCGGACTGTTTGCCCTGGTTCCAGCGTTGGACCGGGCGGTAGTAGCCCACGACTCGGGTGTAGACTTCCGCCGGGTTGCCGCATTCCGGGCATTCCGGATGCTCGCCTCGGAGGTATCCGTGGTCCTTGCACACGGAAAAGGTCGGGGTGATGGAGATGTAGGGCAGCTTGGTCCGGGTCATGGCTTTGACCAGGAAGGCTCGTAAGGATTGGGGATCGGCCACGGCCTCGCCCAGGAAGGTGTGAAAGACCGTCCCGCCGGTGTACAGGGTCTGCAATTGGTCCTGGTGCTCCAGGGCCGCGAAGACGTCCAGCCCCAGGTCCACGGGCAGGGCCGTGGAGTTGGTGTAGTACGGCACGCCGTTGCCCGAGGCCTTGATCCCGGCGTAGAGCGTCTTGTCCAGCTTGGCCAGCCGGTAGCTCACGCCTTCGGCCGGGGTGGCCTCCAGGTTGTACAGGTTGCCGGTCTCTTCCTGGAAGCGTCGGGTCAGGTCCTGGAGGTGGAGCAGGGTGGTCCGCATCAGTCGGATACCGGCCGGAGTTTCGATGCCCTTGCCCAGCAGATTCTGGCAGGCCTCGTGACCGCCCACCACGCCGATAGTGGAAAAATGCCCGCGGTAGGCGTTTTTCAGGTAGCGCCGGGTGAAGGGGAACATGCCCCGTTCCAGGTTGTCGTTGATCAGCTTGCGCTTGAACTCCAGGCTGTCCCGGGCCAGTTCGGCGTATTCGGTGAGCAGGTCCAGGTAGTCCGCCTCGTCGTGGGCCAGGAAGGCCAGCTTGGGCAGGTTCAGGGTGACTACGCCGATGGATCCGGTCAGGTCCCCCGCCCCGAACAGCCCGCCGACCTTTTTGCGCAGCTCGCGCAGGTCCATCTGCAACCGGCAGCACATGGAGCGGACGTCCTCGGGCTTGAAGTCCGAATTGATGAAGTTCTGGAAGTACGGCACTCCGTATTTGGCCGTAAGCTGGAGCAGCAGCTCGCCCACCTCGGTCTCCCAGGGAAAATCCTCGGTCACGTTGTAGGTCGGGATGGGGAAGGAGAAAATACGGCCGTGGTAGTCACCCTGAAGCATGACTTCCAGGAAGGCCCGGTTGATCATCTCCATCTCCGGTCCGAAGTCCGCGTAGGTCTGGCTGTCATGGAGCCGACCGCCGATGATCACCGCTTCGGAAGCCAGGTGCTTGGGCGGAGCCAGGTCGAAGCTCAGGTTGGTGAACGGGCTCTGACCGCCCCATCTGGAGGTGGTGTTCAGATTGAAGACGAATTTCTGGACGGCCTGACGAATCTGTCGGTAGTCCAATTCGTCATGACGGACGAAGGGCGCGAGATAGGTGTCCACGTTGTTGAAGGCCTGTGCCCCGGCCCATTCGTTTTGCAGGGTGCCCAGGAAGTTGACCATCTGGCCCAAAGCGGAGTCGAAGTGTTTGGGCGGACCGGAGGAGGAGCGGCCTTCCAGGTTGAAGCCTTCCAGAAGGAGGTCGCGCAGGCTCCACCCGGCGCAGTATCCGGCCAGGCCGAAGGACAGGTCGTGGATGTGCAGGTAGCCGTGTTCATGGGCCTGACGGACTTCCAGGGGATATTTTTCCAGGGCGTAACGGGCCTGAACCGTGCCGGAAAGGTGCAGCATCAGGCCCTGGAAGGAGTGGGACATGTTGGCGTTTTCGGCCACCCGCCAATCGGATTTGTTTACGTAGGCGTCGATGGTTTCCATGATGTCCAGGAACGCGGCCTTTTGTTCCCGGATTTGGCGGCGTTTCTCTCTGTACAGGATGTAGCGCTTGGCCACGTCGAACAAGCGGGACTGCATCAACACGGCTTCGACCTGATCCTGAACCTGCTCCTGGTCCGGGACGGTCAGGCCGGCTTCGGCCAGGCGTTCCTCCACCTTGCGGGCCAGGCGGTCGGCCAAAAGCGCGTCCTGGATTCCACAGGATCTCAATGCCTTGAGAACGGCCGCGGCGATCCTGTCCACGGCCCAGGTTTCGGTGCGGCCGTCACGTTTGCAAATGTGGGTCAGCATGATTGCTCCTTGTGATGATGGCCCTGGAAAGGGCGGGATGGCTGGCGAAAAGGCTGGGTCTGCAGGAGAAATCCGGAAGGCGGGAAAGACCGGGTCTCCCGGAGGTCTTCCGGCGTCAACAGGGGGACCAGGGTGGTTCGGAAGAGAAAGTGTTTCGGGTGGCCTTCGGCGAGCTTGAAGATCCGGCCCAGGGTTGCCTTGGCTTCACGAGCGGAAATTTTGTTTCCGGTCAACGCGGGATATTTGGACCACGGGCCTTTGACGTCCACGGCCACCAGGTCTGCGGCTTGGTTGTCCAAAATCCGCTCCACGATGTCGGGGTGCATGCCGTTGGTATCCAGCTTGACGGGCAAGCCAAACCGGTTTCGGAGTTCGGCGAGCCATTCGGGAAGGTCCGTGGACAATGCCGGTTCTCCGCCGGTGACCACGAGGCCGTCCAACCAGGGGGCTCGCTGGTCGAGAAAGTTCAGAACGTGGTCGCGAGAGATACGGGGATCGTCTTCGGAGTTCCAGGCCAGATGGAAGTTGTGGCACGTGGGGCAGCGCAGGTCGCAGCCGCCAAGAAACAGCACGGCGCAGACGCGACCCGGCCAGTCGCACAAACTCAGCGGCTCCAGGCCGCGCAGCCTGGACCAGGGGGAAGGGTGGTTCCGCATAGTCAGCGATGGGGCTGAAAAGCCCCGGGGAACGGCCGCCTGGACATCCGCGTGTCCCGCGACAAATGCGCTTCAGGCAGGTCTTCTGACTTGTCCCCCCGACTTTGGCGGGCCTTCCCGGAACACGGTTCCAGTGGCCATGCGAAGCCAGTCAGGTTGAATGGGACTTACAGCGGCGGGACCGTCCCGGAATCGCACCGGGTTCCCTCTTGGCGCCATGCGGCGACCTGAAGCAAGGAGACGTGGCGTGGTCGTTCGTTGAAAACGAGTTCAACCATGCGTGTGACGTACTTAAAAAGAATCCGTGACAATGTCCAGAAGTCGCGACGAAGTGGCGGAATTGGCACGTGGACGACTGGACGGAATAATCGCCGACTTTGGCCACCAGCCTGCGGCTTAAAACCTGGTCAATGCCCCCTCATGGGCGAAGAACACCGCGCCGCGCTCCCCAGCGTGTTTCTTTTCCGGGGTTTCCTGGGCCATGTAGTGTTCATCCGGGGTGAGGGTCATGTTGTAGCCGAAGGTGATCTGGAGGGAGGCCGTGCGGTTCAGTCGGTCCGGACGCAGGGTGAAGGTGAAGGACACGCCTTGGTCGGGGTCCAGTGGGAGGCTGGAATAAACCCGCAAATCCTGAGCCAACACCCGTCCCTGATCATCACTGAGATAAGCGGCCAGCCACAAGTCCTCGATCCAACCCAGGTCGGCGGGGAGGCTTTCCGTCTTGGGCGTCGCCCGCCCCTTGACTCTGTACTGTCCGCCGAAGGATTCCGCGACATAGGAAAACCGCCAGAAACGCATCTCCAATTGTTGTTCCGCGTTCAATACCCAGGGCTGGCGCTGCAAGTGGCCGACGCTGGAGTAGGAACAGCCGGTCAGGAACACTAACAGGATGAGAGCCAGGGGAAAGCGTATCCGGTGCATGATCGTCTCCTTTGGTCTTCGAGGGGCGGCGAAAGTCTGATCCGTCGGCGGGGCGCACGGATCAGGGGCGCGCCTTGTCGGTCATTCGGCCATGCACGGCCAGCCAGATGCAAGGCGGGTCGTCGCTGGTGCGGTCCACACGATGTCCCAGGCCGGCTGGGAGAAAGAGACAGTCTCCGGCTTTGAGGGCCTTGGTCCGCCCGTCCGCGAAGCGGATTTCCGCCTCGCCCTGCAAGAGGACGACCCATTCGTCCAATTCTTGGTCATACCAGAAATCGGGAGGCGAAACATGGCCCAGCGAGATGATTCGTTCGATGCGCAACCCGTCCCCACGCGCCAGCAGATCGACGCGTTCCTCGGGCATGGGGCCCTTTGGGATGGCGAACAGGTTGAGCATGGCGAGTCGCGCTTTCAACGCTCGGCCAATGACCGGCGGGAGAGCAGGGAGCCGAGGGAGACGACGTTGATCCGCTGATCACGTTCCCGCTCCCAGAGCTTCAAGGCTTCCAGGGTTTCCGGGTAGGGGTGGCCGATGGCTATCACCTGGCCCTGGTTATGGGCCAGTTGCTCGGCTTTGCGTAGTTGAAACAGAATTGCCCGGACATTGGGAATGTTGTCCAGGAAAATATGTCTGCGCAGATGCTCCAGGCCGACTTTGCGGGCCTGTTTGTCCGCGACGGAGCTTCCGGTGGTCAGGCTGTCCAGAAAAAAGAGGTCGCGGCGCTTCAATTCCTGGAGCACCGTGGACATGCCCGACTCGTCGGCGGTGAACCGGGAGCCCATGTGGTTGTTGATGCCGATGGCCTGAGGAACCTGGGCCAAATTGTCCCGCAGGATTCTCAGGATTTGTTCGTCCTCCATGCCCACGAACAGGGCCCCGGGGCCGGGGTCGGCCCGGTGGGGGTAGTCCAGGGGTTCCATGGGCTGGTGCAGGAGCACGTCGCGACCCGCCGCGGCCCCGATCCGGGCCACTTCCCGACTTTTGGAAATATTGGGCAAAACGGCGAAGGTCACCGGGAAGGAGAGGGCGGCCAGTTCCTGGGCTTGGTGTACGTTCTCGCCAAGGTCGTCGATCACCACCACCAGCCGCGGCCCGATTCCCGGCGAGGCCGGCGGGGGAGGCGGGGATGGTTTGCGACCGTGTTCCTCCAGGAACAGGGTGTGCGTGGGCAGGTTGAGCAGGGTTATTCGCCACTCTTGCTTGCCGGATTTTTTGTTGATCTGACGCAGTTCCGCGCTTTGGACCCAGAGTTCCAGATTCCGGCGCAAGGTCTGCTCAAAGCTTCGGGCGTCCCGGTCCAATCCGATGGCCAAGGATTGGGTATGATATTTCTGCCCGTTGCGGGTTTTCATCTGAATATCCAGATGACGCACCGAACGAGGGTCCAGGTTCAACTCCATGATGGTCTGGACCAGGGCCAGGTCGACTTCCTTGACCTGCTGTTCCAGCAGTTCCGTATCGAATATTTCGTAAACCAAGCCTTGGCGCCGTGAGGGAGCCGGGGGGGGGGCGGCATCGGGCGCGATTCGGGCGCGGATGTGGTTTGTGGGGGCAGGAGTCGTCAAACTGGCGACCCTGTCCGGCTGCGCAGGCGCGGACCGGGGGGTGGAGCGGGAAGCGGACGGTGCAGCGGAGGTTGGGGGTGGAGCGGAGACAGGCTTGTCGATAGTCGCGACGTCCGTGGACAAGGTATCCACGGGGGAGAGGCTCAAGGCCCAGACAAGGGTGATGGCGGTCAACCCGGTGGCCGCGGCCATGAGCATCACCCAGAGCTTGGAAAAACCCCTGCGGGATGATCGTTTGCGGCTGGTTTTGGCGGTGGTTTTCTTGGGCTTGCCCCCGCTCTTGCCACCACTTTTCGTGGAAGTGGAAGAGCGGGAGGGCTTGCCGCTTTTTTTCGCTGTTTTACCGGTCATCGCCGACCCATGTCGGTTTGCGTGGTTAACGGAGCGCCTTGAGCCTGGGCATGGCTTTGACCATTTCCAAGGCCAGGCGCAGCTGATTGTCCCGTTCGAGCATTTCCAGAGCTTGAGGCCTGGGTTGATCGCGTTGGTCCGGAGGAATCGGGCCGGTTTCCAGGTGTCGGATCAGGTCGCCTTCGCGAACCAAAGGCATGCGTCCTTCTCGCTGGTCGTCATTCAAGGCGACGAAGGGAACGGAAATGTCCGGGTCGATGCCCTTGGCCTGGATGGAGCGGCCGTTGGGCGTATAGTAGACCGCCGTGGTCAGCTTGATCCCGGAGCCGTCGGCCAGGGGGATGATCGTCTGCACGGACCCCTTGCCGAAGGTCTGCTCACCCAGGATCAGCGCCCGTCCGTGGTCCTGCAGGGCCCCGGCGACGATTTCCGAGGCAGAGGCGGAGCCGGCGTTGATCAGCACCACCATGGGGGTTTCCTTGTCCAGCACGTTTCGGGATGCGTCGAAATTCATTTCCGCCTGAGCCGACCGCCCCTTGGTGTAGACGATTTTGCCCTCGTGCAAAAAGGCGTCGGCCACGGCCACGGCCTGGTTCAGCAATCCGCCGGGGTTGTTGCGCAGATCAAGGATCAGGCCGACGCGCTGATCAAGGTCGAATCGGTCCAGGGCTTCCCGCAGGTCGTCCATGGTGGTTTCCTTGAAGCTGGTCAGTCGCATCAGGACCACGCCGGGTTCCAATTCGAACAGCTTGACCGTGTGCATCGGGATGACGTCCCGGGTGATGGTCACGGTGCGGGGAACGGTCTCGCCCTTGGACAGGATGGTCATATCCACGGTGGTGCCCCGGGGGCCTCGAATCAGCTTCACGGCGTCCATGATCGTGATGTCCTGGGTGGACTGGCCGTCGATCTCCAGGATGTGATCTCCGGATTTGAGTCCCTCACGGAAAGCCGGGGTGTCCTCGATGGGGGACACGACAGTCAGCCTGCCTTCCACGAGGCTGATCTCAATGCCGATCCCCGTGAATTCGCCGGAGGTGTCGATCTGCATTTCCCGGAAGGCGTCCTGGGTCATGAAGCTGGAATGGGGATCCAGTTCCTGAAGCATGCCCCGGATGGCGCCCTGGATCATCTCGTTGCGATCCACGTCCTGAACGTAATAGCGCTCCACCAAGTCCAAAACCTGGCTGAAGCGCTTGAGCGGCGAGTAGCGTTCCTCGTCCGTGGCCATGCTCTGGCCGAAGGTGACGGCCAGCAAGAAAAGAAGTGTAACGGTGCCGACCCAGTGGACAACCCGCATAATGACCTCCGAATGCATTTTGAAAGCGTGTGCTGGTATGGTGGACGGCGCCCGAAAGCGCCGTGCAGGGGGATATAAGCTCCGGTGCGGCTTGGTGACGACGGGTTTCGCCACTGCCGCCGTTAATCGGCGACAAGCCAGATATCAGGATTAACGGGATTTTGCTGAAAACGCAATTCAAAGTACAGCCCCGGACCATCCACTTTGGGGTAAAGCCCCGCTACGCCGATCTGTTCATCCTTTTCCACTTCCTGGCCCACGGCGACCAGAGGGTTGTTCAGAAAGGCGTACAGGCTGTAGTAATCTTCACCGTGGTAGAGAATGACCACGTGGCCATATCCTCGGAGCACATCGCTATGGACCACCTTGCCCCAGGAGATGGCGCGTACCGGTGCGTTCTCGGACATCGCGAAACTCAAACCGCGGTGCGGAGGATCAGTCTGAGGCCGAAACCGCTCCACGATCCGGCCCTGGGTCGGCCAAGGCATGTGACCGCGCAAATCCGTAAAGTTCCTGGAGGTCAGGGTTTGGAGTCGGTAGTTCAGCTCGGCGATGCTTTGCAGGATTTCCTTAATCTGCTCCTCAGCGGAGACTTGTTGCGCACGCACTTCCTGGACGCGGCGCAGGAATTCCAGCTTTTGCTTGAGAAGCCGGTCCTTGCCGGCATTGATCCGGAGCATCTGCGCGGTGATTTCTTCTCGCGCCCGCTCCAGGCGGGCCTGTCCTTGGGCCAATTCCCGCCCTTGTCGGCGGAGTTGATCGATCCGGTCCTGAACCAAGTCGTAGATCCGGGACAGCCAATGGTATTGCCGGTCAGCCTCGTCCCAGGAGGTTAAAGATTGGAGATTGTGTTCCACGCCCTGCAAATGCACCGGCCAGAGCAGGGCCAGCAGACGCCCCAATTCCTCGCTGGTTTGGGCCCGGGCCAGGTCCAGTTCCTGATAGTCCTTCAGCCGGACGCGTTCTTCCTGACGCAGTCGGTCCAAATGCGTTTCCAGGTCCGTAATCTCGTCCGCGGTGGCCCGCAACCGGGCTTCCACTTCCTGCAGGTCGGCGAACAAGGCGCGTTCCTGCTCCGACAGGCCTTTCAGAATTTCTTCGTGGGCCCGAACATCGCGCTCACGCTCTTCCAGGGTGCGTTGAATGGTTCCCGTGGTCGTGGCCGCGGCCGGGTTCGGACCGCTCAGAAGAAGTCCGATCATGGCCGTCCAAAACCAAATCATGGTCCAACGGAGTCGAGGAAGGGCAAAGGGCGACGCTTTCATGGGATGCGTGGAGGGCACGGTAGATGGAGAGCCAGGGCTTATGAGAGGTGTGAGTGCGGGAGAAACGGTCGGAGGGGACACCCATCGCAGCGCGGCTCTCGTTTTCGACACCATTGCTTGCCGACTCGAACCAGTAAGGCGTGGTATTCGTTGTAGTGTTCAACCCGTTCAGGGAGGTGGGACAGGAACAAATCTTGCAAAGCGTCGTAATCCACGTCTTCGGGAACAAGCCCATGTCGATTGCAGATCCTGGCCGTGTAGGCGTCCACCACGAACACCGGGCGGTCCAATGCGTAGAGCAGAATGCTGTCCGCTGTCTCCGGACCGATGCCATTGACGGCCAGCAACCGTACGCGGAGTTCGACGGTGTCCAGGAGGGCAAGACTCTGTAGATCCAAGGCCTGCTCCCGATCCAGAAAGTCCAGAAAATTTCGTAGTTTTTTGGCTTTTTGCCGAAAGAATCCCGATGGCCGAATGCATTCCTCCACGACCTCCGGCCGGGCTGAGCGGAGCTGTTCCGGCTCGAGCAGGTCGTGGAGGCGTAGGTTGGCAATGGCTTTTTCCACGTTGGACCAGTTGGTGTTCTGGGTCAAAATCGCGCCCACGGCCACTTCAAACGGACTCTTGGCCGGCCACCACCCGCTTGGCCCGAGTCGGGCCAGCATGGCGTCGTACATGTCGATGAGGAGTCGGGTGGTGGAAGCGGGCATGAGATTGGGTGATTGATTGCCGTCTTGAAGATGTTCATAAGAATTGCGGGAGGTCCTTGCAACTCCGAATCGTGAAGGATACTCTTACGAAACCAGAATGCCAAGAGATGATGACCCGGGAATACAGGGCAAATATGTTCTCATCAAAATCCAAATCGCGATCGAAATCAGAATCGGAATTGGAAAATGCCGGCATCATCCCGTGATTACGGTATCTTCGTGGACATGAGTTCGATTTCGATCACGATTTCGATACCGATTCAGATAGCGGGTGAGTATCAAGAACAAATCTGCCCTGCCCGGGAATCGCCGTCGACGAACACCCGTTTCGCCGAGTCCACCCCGATGGACGTGCTTTTGGAAAACATAACTATAACAAGGAGCCGATCATGAAGGAACGTTTTGGATTGATCACGTTGAAAGGCCAGCCCATAACGCTGACGGGCAACACGGTTCAGGAAGGTGACGCCGCGCCGGATTTTCAGGTCGTGGACAACGACCTGAAGCCGTTCAGTTTTTCGTCCCTCAAGGACAAGGTGGCGATCATCACATCGGTTCCGTCCCTGGACACCCCGGTCTGCGACCTCGAAGCCCGTCGCTTCAATCAGGAAGCGGCCAAATTGGGAGACGACGTCCAGATCCTGGTCATCAGCATGGATCTGCCCTTTGCTCAAAAACGCTGGTGCGCCGCCGCCGGGGTGAACAACGTCCTGACCCTCTCCGATCACAAAGATGCCTCCTTCGGCACCGAGTATGGCGTGTTAATCAAGGAGCTGCGCCTCCTGGCCCGGGCCGTGTTCGTCGTGGATCGTCAGAAAATCGTTCGGTATATGGAGTTGGTCAAGGAAGTAGGGCAGGAGCCGAATTACGAACTGGCCTTGGATGCGGCCAAGAAGCTTCTGTAGCCGACATCTCTCGCCGATCGACCAAGCCGTTTTCCGCAGTGCCGCATGACTCCCCTCAATACAAGGGCTTTTCGTCCTTGCCGTGAGGGGAGCCATGCGGCACTGCTTTTTCAAGGGGCTGGGAACGAAATGACGCGGTAGGAAAAAACGAGGCGGCACGACTCTTCGTGACGGCTCACGAAAGCAGCGCTTTTACGTCCTTGAGCATCAGAAACAGATGGTTGGGAGCGGTGGGGCTTGGTTCGAAATCCCAGGATGTGTGCCAATGCTTGGCTTTGTCATCCTTGGCGTGGACAAGCAGACATCGGATCCCCGCGATATCCGATGCCTGGAAGGTACGTAACAAGGCGTCCCGAAGGAGAGCCCGGCCCAGCCCCTTGCGTTGGTGTCCCCTGTCCACGGCCAAGCGAGCCAGAATCATCACCGGGATGGGGTGGCGAGCCAAGCCCTTGGCGACTCTGGCTGGAGTGAGTTCATGATGCACGCTGCCGACGGCAAGGCTGTAAAATCCGACAACGGCTCCCGAGCAGCAAACGACGTACGTTTGAGCGCTGTCCGCCTTTTGGTTGACGAGGGCATAGCGCTTCAGGAAGTGGTTCAATGCCGGTTCGCCGCAATCAAACCCGTCAATCTTGTCTTCGGGCAGAAGTTTTCGAACCGGGTCGTATTCGTTCAATCCAGCACCCCGGGTTCCGCCAGCAGTTTGGCAAGGCGGGGCTTGGCTTGGACGGGCCGGTCCAAGGCCTGTTGAAAAGCGGCCCATTGCGTATCATCAAGGACGAAGCGGCGACGATCCGCCAAAGCTTGGTTGGCGACGGTCACTCCAGCGTCCAGCAAGAATTCGCTGACATTTTTATGGGATGCCCGAGCGGCTTCCTGGAGTAACTGTTTGACCGCATAGCTGGCACGGACATCGATTCGTTCGGTTTTCTGATGCGTTACAGTGGCCATATCTTTCCTCCATCGATTTATGAATGGCGAAGTATTGTAACTATTCAGCATAGAGTAATGCCGTTGTCGGGGTCGGAGTCGGGATCGGCGCTTCGCTATCGGGATCGAAAACGCTGGGAAGCGTTCAAATTTTTCCTGTTCCGATTCCGATTCCGATAGCGACCCCGACTCCGATTGTCGGAGCAAGGGCGGATACAAAATGTGCTGAGTAGATACGAAGTATTTTTCTATCATCCGGACATTGTCCTGACAAGCTGGGCCGCCAAGTCGCCCAACCCGAGACGCCCGGACCTAGCGCCCTGGCCTGCGAACATACTCCAGCAGTTTGCGCGGATACTTGCAGAGCAGGCGCGGCATGGACGTGTGGATGTCGTTTTCCTTGCAGGCTCGCACGATTTCACGGTTCAACACCCAGTTGCTCTTGAGGTTCCTGGAGCTGACCCCTCCTGAACGCATGTGCACCAGTACCTTGGGTATGCGGGTATAGGCGAGGCCGTGGCGGGCCAGGAAGCGGGTCAGCAGTTCGTAGTCCGCGGCGATGCGGTAGTCCGTGCGGTAGAGCCCGAAGCGTCGGTAGTGTTCTCGCAGGGTGAAAAAGGTGGGGTGGGGCGGCATCCAGCCCTGGCAAAAGCGTCCGGGATGGAACTCGGAAGAGTCGTAATACCGGACGACCTTGCGCGGGTCGGCCCGGTCCACCACCAGCAAATCGGCGAACACCGCGTCGGCCTTGGTTCGCGCGAAGGCTTGGACCACGTCGGCGATGACGTCCGGTCGGGGGTAGAAATCATCGGCGTTGAGCGTGCCGACGATGGTCCCGGTTGCCATGCTGATGCCCTTGTTCATGGCGTCGTAAATGCCCTGGTCCGGTTCGGAAATCCATTTAGCGATCCCGTCCGCGTGGGTCTGGATGATGGAGACGGTTCCATCCCGGGAGCCGCCGTCCACGATGATGTGCTCGATGTGGGGATAGTTCTGGTCGCGAATGCTCTGGATGGCGTCGGCCAGATGCGCTTCGCCGTTGAGCACCGCGGTGACGATGCTGACCCGAAAGTGTTCAGGAAAGTGTTCAGGAAAGTGTTCCGGGGCGCGTTCCCGTTCCAGTTGAGAAACGTCGTTCCCGGGGGCCATGGCGGAGGGAGCGGTCATGGATCAGGGCTGCTTTGGTTTGGACCCGGCGCGGGGAGGCGGGAGTGTATGATCGCCGAGCGAGAACTCTTCATCGGCGACGTCCGACGATTCGCCCGCTGAGTGATCACGGGAAGTCGCTGGAGCGCCGTGTGCAAGGACGGCCGAAGGTTTGGCCGGAGATCCGGCGTACCTGTTCCCACCGCGCCAAGCGGCCCGGGCGTAAAGGTTCAGGGTTTGGCGGGCCGCCTCGGTCCAGGAAAAGCGCTCCAGGTTGAGGCGTCCCTGGGCCACGAGGTTGTGGCGAAGATCCTCGTCCGTGAGGGCGTGGGCCAGGGTCGCGGCCATGTCCAGGACGTTTTCCGGATCGAAAAACACCGCGCCCTCACCGGCCACTTCGGGCAGGGCTCCGCGACGTGCGCAGGCCACGGGCGTCTCTGCGGCCTGGGCTTCCAACACGGGCAGGCCGAACCCTTCGTACATGGACGGAAAGGCGAACAGCGCGGCCTGGGTCAGTAGGCGCTCCACCTCGGGCCGGGGCAGGTAGCCGGTCAGCCGGACCCGGTGGGCAATGTCCCAGCGGACGATGGCCCGGTCCACGGCTCCGTCTCCGGGCAGATGTCCGGCCAGGACCAGATGGTGCGGCACGGAAGGCGCGATCCGGGCAAAGGCTTCGATCAACCGGGGGATGTTCTTGTGCGGGGACTGGCTGGCAAAGGCCAGGATGAAGGGCGCGTCCGGCTGGCGAGGCTGTTGATTGGTGGAGGCATCGGCAACAGGAGACGCTGTTGCTTCTTCATGCACTGATGTCGGCGACAACGGGGCTTCGTGGACCACATGGATCCGTTCCAGGGGCAGGCCGAGATGGCGGTGGATTTCCTGGCGGGAAAATTCGGAAACCGTGATCACCTGGCGGGCCGCCTGGGCGCCGAGACGGACCAGAAAGGCCAGCGCAAGGCGCTTGAACAGCGGCATACTCCGGCCATGGCCCCTGGTGTTCATGTCGTGAATGGTGACCACTCCGGGACAGCGGCCCAGCACCGGGGCCACGTAGCCCAGGGAGTGCAGCACGTCCACGCCGTGACGGCGGGCCAGGGCGGGGAGCCGGAATTGCTCGTACAGCAGCCGCCAAGCCCGGCTCGAAGCCCGTATCGGGCAGACCACCCGCTGAAAGGCCGGAATATCGGGCAAAGGCCAGTCCGCGCTCTCCCTGTTCAGGAAAACCACATACTCCAACCCGTCCTCGACCTCGGCCAAACCCCGCAGCAATCCCGCGGCGTACGTCTCCGTACCGCCCACGATGCCGGGCAGAAGATAAAGGAGGTTCAGGCCGACGCGCATGGGGCGGTGGGTGCCGAGATCAAGCGATGTGGCGGTCATGTCGCTCCAAGCATGGCCCGATGAATAATAGCGGCTGTGCGGTCCCAGTTGAATGTTTCCTGAATGGCCTGTCTCTGTTTCTCGGGTATTCCGGCTTCTGATGCAAGTATTTCCTGGAGCCGACGGACCCAGAGTTCGGGCTCGAAGCTGTCCAGGACCGTGGCTCCGTAGGCCCCGAACTGGGTCAGGGAACTGTTGGCCTGGACCAGGGCCGGAGTGCCTTGAGACAGGGCTTCGATTACCGGCAGGCCGAAACCTTCCAGCAGGGAGGGGAAGACCAGGGCCGCGGCCTGGTGGTAGAGCGCGGGCAGTTCTTCCGGAGCCACCCGGCCAAGGATGAGAATGTCCTCGGCATAGGGGTGGTCGGCGACGGCCTGGCGCAGAGATGCGTCGTGCCAGGACTCGCCGCCCGTGAGGACGAGTTTGCAAGGGGGCCGTGTGCCGGTTGGCGGCGAGGCCGGGTTGTCGTCCTGCTGTCGAAGCTGGGCAAAGACCTGGAGCAGAAAGGGGATGTTCTTCTTGGGCTCCAGGCTGCCCACGTGGAGCAGGTAGCGCGGGGGCAGAGGGATGCCGTTGATTGTCGCCAAGGGAGCCGCCGGAGCGGAGAAGGCTTCGGAGAGCCCGCAGGGGGCCAGGGTGATCCGATGGAGGGGAATGGCGAATTCGCGGGCAACATCCTGAGCCGTGTGTTCCGAGATGGCGAAAATATGGGTCGCGCCGGCCAGGACCGCGGGCAGGGAGCGGGTGCCCAGGCGTCCGCGCCAGGAGAGCAAGGCCCGGTCGTGCCATGCGCCCAGGTCCAGGATGACCACTCCGAATTTTCGACGCCAAAATTTCCGGGGCACAAAAGCGTTGGTGAACAGAAAACAGTCGTCGGGCCGGGCTTCAAGACCGGCCAGAAGGGGCCGCCAGAGCAGATCACGGAGCAGGCCGTTGAGCTTGCGCCGGATGCCGGTTCGGCCCTGGACGCGGAAAGGGCTGGTCAGGGGCATGACCTGCATGGGCATGGCCTGACGCATCAGGCGGTGACAGATTTCCCAGGCGTACACCGCGGAACCGGCCTCGGTTTGGGCCGTCAGGCTGAGGTCGACCAAAAGGCGTTTTGTGGTGCGCTTCATGGTGCCACTCGTACATCTCCCGGAGACGCCGGGGAGGGGTGTTGGGAGAAAGAGGGGGAAGCCTGGTGACCGGCGACTTGCTGGTAGACCCGCACGGTTTGGTCCACGCATGCGGCCCAGGTGAACCGCGTGGCCTGTTTCAACCCGCGCTCCGTGGCCGTACTTCGAAACCGTTCGTCCGTCAGCAATCGCTCCAGGCCCTCGCGGATGGCCTGCTCGTCCTCGGGATCCACCAGTAGGGCCGCGTCTCCGGCCACTTCGGGCAGACTTGCGCGGTTGGCGGTGAGCACCGGCACACCGCAGGCCATGGCTTCCAGGACGGGCAGGCCGAATCCTTCGTAAAACGAGGGCATGGCCAGTCCGCAAGCTCCGGCGACCAGGGCGGGCAGGCTGGGTTCCGGAACATAGCCCAGGCGACGGACCAGCCCGGAGGATTCCAAAGGCTGAATCAGCCGTTCCAGGTCTTCGGTCAGCCATCCGCCGGATCCGGCCAGGACAAGAGGAAAAGTGGACCTGATTCCGGCTGGAAGTCCGGAAAAGGCCGTGAGCAATCGGGCCAGGTTCTTGCGCGGTTCCCGTGTGGCCACGCAAAGCAGGTAGCGTCCGTGTTCAAGGCTCAACTTTTTCAGGACAGGCTGGGTACGCTGCGCGGACATGGGCTGGAAGACGGGGTCCACTCCCAAGGGCGTGACGCTGATTCGGTGCGCGGCCACGCCCAGGATATCGATGATTTCCCGGCGAACGAACTCCGAGTCCGTGAGCACATGGTCCGCCCGGCGCAGGGTTTTGGGTAGCTCCCGGTCCAGCAGGGCAAGCCGTTCCTTGGGGTGATATTCGGGGTAATGAATGAAGGAGAGATCGTGGATCGTGACCACGCTCGGGCCGTCGTAGGGCAGGAGCAGATAGTTGGGGCCATGTACGATCGGGGTTGCACCCCGGCGAGTTTTTGTCCAAAAAGAAACCTTTTTCAAGCTGAAACTGATTCGGTCCTGCAAGCATCGCCAGGGCAGGGCCTTGCGCAGTGACCGCAGGCGTCCGGTTTGATCCGAACCTGTCCGCGCATCCGCTGCGGCACCCTTGGCAACACTTGGCGCAAAGGGCCGACACGGATCAGCCACCCAGCCGCGGCCGGCGAAAAAACGCACCGAACCAAGCCCGGAGTGGGATCGCAACCCACGAGCCAGCTCCAGGACATAGCGGCCAATCCCGGTCAAGGGCGTGTCGCGCAAGGGGTCCGTGAGCAGCAGGACGTCCGGTTTGGTGGATGAAGAAGGGGAGGTGTGGTGCATGGGGTTCCAGGTGGACAAGCTGAAAATTTGACCATAAAGAACAGCTTCACGCAAGACCACCGCATTCATGAGCCAGGGCAGGTTTTTTCTCATCAAAATCCAAATCGCAATCGAAATCGAAATCGGAATTGGACAATGTTGTGCATCACCCGGGATTACGTCATCTTTTTGGACATGAGGTTCGATTTCGATCGCGATTTCGATTTCGATGCCGATTCAGATAACGGATGAGGATCGAGAAAAAATCTGCTCTGATTCATGAATATCCCTCCCGAAAAGTAACCCCGAACAGATCTGATCCAAGGATATGTCGAACCCACAAAAAAAAGCCCTGATCATGGGCATCTCCGGACAGGATGGGGCCTATTTAACCAAGCTGCTGCTGGACAAAGGCTACCAGGTTTTCGGTACGTCCCGGGACGTGCAGATGTCCTCGTTCGCGAATCTGCGGCGGCTGGACGTGCTGGACCGGGTCACGCTCTTCTCCGTGGCCGTGAATGATTTTCGCAGCGTGCTGCAGGCCATCATCCGCTCCGAGCCGGACGAAATTTACAATCTCGCCGGGCAGAGTTCCGTGGGACTGTCCTTTGAACAGCCCATGGAAACCTTCGAGAGCATCAGCGTCGGGGTGATCAATCTGTTGGAGGCGATTCGGTTCTTTGAACGACCGGTGCGGTTGTACAACGCCGGTTCCAGCGAATGCTTCGGGAACACCCAGGGGGTGCCCGCCAACGAAGAGACCCCGTACCGACCACGCAGTCCTTACGCCGTGGCCAAGTCCGCCGCGTTCTGGGAAGTGGCCAATTATCGCGAAGCCTACGGCCTCTACGCCTGCTCCGGAATCCTTTTCAACCACGAGTCCCCCCTGCGCCCGGAACGCTTCGTGACCCAGAAGATCGTGGCCGCGGCCTGCCGGATCGCCCGGGAGGGCGGCGGGGAATTGTCGTTGGGCAACATCGACGTCCAGCGGGACTGGGGCTGGGCCCCGGAGTACGTGGAGGCCATGTGGCTGATGCTCCAGCAGGACGCCCCGGACGACTACGTCATCGCCACCGGCCAAACCTTCAGCCTGGAAGACTTCGTGCGCATGGTTTTCGAGCGCCTGGACTTGGACTGGACCCGTCATGTGCGTACCAACCCCGAATTTATCCGTCCCACGGACATCATGATCAGCCGCGCCGACCCGACCAAGGCCGCGCGAGAGTTAGGGTGGCGGGCCAAGTTCGCCATGCCGGACGTGGCTCGGATGATGGTCGAGGCGAAGGTGAAGTAATGTCTGAAACCACCGATATCACCGCGGCGGGGATCTCCGTCGACGAACTCAATGCCAAGATCGACGCCGTATTGGCGGAAATGGGTGCGGATCAGGGCGATCCGATGATCAAGGCCTTGCAGGACGACATCGCTTTGCGCAGCTACCACGTGGAAGGCCTGGTCAACGAAGCGGCCCAGTGTTTCCCGTCCAGAACCGTGCTGCCGGCCAGGATGAGCCGGTTTCCCCTGAAGTACCTTGGATTTCTGCATCGCTTCATCCTGAGATTCTACGAGGTGCTGTTCCGGGAGCAGCGCGGGGTGAATCTGGCCCTGATCAAGGCCTTACGGGAGTCCATGGCCGTCAATCGCCAGCTCAACGAGCAGGTCCGGCGCGGACAGCACAAGCTGGCCGAGGTGCTGCGCGACATGCAGGTCCGGGCCGCGGCCCAGCAGGCCATGGTGGACCGCCTGGAACGCGAGTTGCGGGAATTGCGGGAACGGGGCTGACGCCGCCGGATAGTCCCGGCCACGTCGTCTCGACCATGCGTTCCCGGCCTGATCTTTCGTGGTCCGATCCGGACCGCGTCTCCTCATCACCTCATCGATCCGATTTCACCGTGCATACCACTTCCATAGAACGAACCATCGCCATCGTTATTCCCTGGTTCGGCAAGGACCTCAAGGGCGGGGCCGAACAGCAGGCCTGGCAGATGGCCACCCGGCTGGCGGCTCGGGGCCATCGCGTCGAGGTGCTGACCACCTGCGGTCGTTCATTTCAGGACCATTGGGCCGAGAATCATTACCCCGAAGGCATGAGCCGCGAAGATGGAGTGGTGATCCGGCGGTTTGCCTTGCGCCGGAGTTCCTTCCAGGATTTCAACGCATTGAACGGTCACTTGCTGCGCCTGGATCGGAACATGCTGAAGCCCGGAGTCAGTCCGGTGCCGGGCAATGCGTCCGAGGTTTTCGCCTCAGACAGCGTCAACGCCCAAGGGCTGCTGAACCATCTGCGCGGCCATGGTCAAAACTACGCCGCCGTGGTTTTTTTGCCCTATCTGTACGGGCCGATTTTGAACGGACTGCCGTTGGTGGCGGAGCGGGCCTTTCTGATGCCCTGCCTGCACGACGAGGCTTATGCTTATCTGTCTCAGGTGGAACGTATTTTTCGGCAGGCCAAGGGCATTCTGTACCTCTCCGCCGGAGAACAGGCCTTGGCCGAGCGGCTCTATGGCCCTGGGATCGTCTCCAAGGGCGTGCTGGTGGGCGCGGGGGTGGAACTGGTCGCTCCGCATGTCGGGTCGGACACGAATCGGATTCTGGATCAGGCGGGCGAGGCCTTCGTGCTCTGCCTGGGCCGGAGGGACCTGCATAAGAATACGAACTTTCTGGTTCAAGCCCACCAAGCCTATCGGTCCCGCCACCCGGAGTCCAGGTTGCGACTGGTTCTTGCCGGTCCGGGGGACCATCCCTACGACGACCGGGAACGCGGCGTGGTGGATCTGGGCTTGGTGAGCGAAGAGGATAAAGCCGTTCTCCTGGCCAAATGCCGCGCCTTGTTTCATCCCAGCGAAAACGAGAGCTATTCGCGGGTGATCATGGAGGCCTGGTTCAGTGAGCGACCGGTGGTGGCCCACGGACGCTGTCTGGCCACGGCCACGGTGGTCCGCCGCAGTGGCGGCGGCTGGCTGGCGGAGACCCTGGACCAATGGGCTGATTTGTTCGCGACCGTGGAGCAGGCGTCCGAAGCCGAGCTGAGCTCTCTGGGACGACTGGGCCAGGCCTATGCCCGGGAACACGCTTCCTGGGAGCGGGTGGTGGATCGCTATGAACAGGCATTGGGCCTGATTCCGACCTCGGCCCCTGCGCCGGGGCCGAAAACAAGCCGTCTCGAAGTGCGCTCCTCGGGCCGGTCGGTCCATCAGATCGTGGCCGGATTTCGCCTAGGCGACGCCATTTCCAACTATGCCCGAGCCATCCGTCAACAGCTCATTGCACGCGGATTCGCCTCGGAAATTTATCTGCCCGGCCAACACCTGGACTCCGCGGCCCGGCACTTGGCTCATCCTTTTCAGGATGGCTGCATCAAACCCGGCGACGGCCTGATCTACCACCATTCCATCGGTTCGGATCTGACGCCTTTTGCCGCTGACCATAACGGACCGAAATGCTTGATCTACCACAACGTCACCCCGGCGCACTTTTATGCGCCCTACAGCGATGCCCGGGTCGGTCTGCTGGAAGGTGGTCGAGCCGAACTGGGATCATTGGCGGACCGGTTTCCGCTCAGCGTCGGAGACTCCGCCTACAATGCCCAGGAACTGGCCCAGGCCGGATTTCGTGATCCGGGCGTATTGCCCTTGATCGTGGACCCCGGCCAGTGGAACAACTCTCCCGGGCCGACCCTGATGGCCCGGTTTCAGGACGGACGGACGAATATACTGTTTGTGGGACGACTGGCGCCGAACAAACGTCAGGACCAACTGATCAGGGCCTTTGCCGCGTACCGGACTCTGGATCCTTTTGCCCGGCTGATCCTGGCGGGCGGCTACGACCCGGCGGACCCTTATTATGTCAGCCTGACCTGGATGGTGGACAAGTTCGGCCTCAGAAACAACGTGCTGTTTCTGGGAAGCATTCCGGATGCGAGCTTGCAGTCCTGCTACCGCACGGCCCATCTGTTTTGGTCCATGAGCGAGCACGAGGGCTTTGGCGTGCCGCTGATCGAAGCCATGTGGTTCAATATCCCGGTGCTGGCTTTAGCCAGTTCCGCGGTCCCGGAAACCATGGGCGGCGCCGGAGCGCTGATTCATCGGGTGGAGAGCACTTCTCGGCTGGCCGCTTTGGCCCATGTGTTGATCCGTGACGACCAGGTCCGGCAACGTGTGATCCAGTCCCAACGGGAGCGTCGGGAAGCCTTCGTGGCCGAGAGGTTCCATGATCGATTTCAGCGGGTGTTGGATCGAATGGGGCTGGGCTGAACACGAGTACGATTTGATTTTATCTGATTATCGAACAGCTATGAAACAAGTTGAGTTGCCATCATGACGGAATTATCGGTTGTGGTGCCCTTGTACAACGAAGAGGGCAACGTGGCGGAACTGCACCGGGAGATCAAGGACGTTTGCGAAGCCAACGGGTATACGTATGAAATCATCCTGGTGGACGACGGGTCCGAGGATGAGACGCTGAAGCGGGCCAAGGAATGTTCGCCGGCGAAAATTGTTCGCTTTCGCCGCAACTTCGGGCAAACAGCCGCCTTCGACGCCGGGATCAAGCAGGCTCGATACCGGTATATCGTGACCATGGACGGCGACCGGCAGAACGACCCCCGGGACATCCCCCGGATGGTCGCCTATTTGGAAGAGCATGACTACGATGTGGTTTCGGGATGGCGCAAGAACCGCAAGGATAATTTTTCTAAACGGTTTTTTTCCAACGGGGCCAAAATGTTGCGGGACGTGCTGGTCAAGGACAGAATTCACGACAGCGGTTGCGCCCTGAAGGTCTATCGGCGGGAATGTTTCGAAAACATCAATCTGTTCGGCGAGATGCACCGCTTTATTCCGGCCCTGCTCAAGATCAAGGGCTTCACCGTGGGCGAGGTGGAGGTCAACCACCGGCCCCGGGTGGCCGGGGTTTCCAAGTACAACTGGAAGCGGGCCATGAAAGGCTTCGTGGACATGGTTTCCGTGTGGTTCTGGAACAAATATGCGGTCCGGCCCTTGCATCTGCTGGGCGGAGTCGGAATGGTCCTGTTGGGTATCGGAATGTTTTTCTCGTTGTATACGTTGATCTTGTTCCTGAAGGGGCAGAACCTCTCCAACACGGTCTGGCCGCTCTTGTCCGCCTTTTCCGTGATCACTGGATTGCAACTCTTTGTCAGCGGCCTCCTCGCGGACATGATGTCCAAGCTGTACTACGAGAAATCCAAGGATAAGTCCTATATTATTCGCGAAATCATCGAACGATAAGACTATCGGGAGCCAAATATCATGCGGATGGAAGACATATCGGCCCTGATCACGCCGGACGTTCTGCTTCCGGCCTTGGGCTTGGCGGCATTGCTCCTGCCCGGACTGATCGCCGTGGGGGCGGTGTTCGTGGCCGTGCTTACGGCGGTGACATACAGAAAATCGTCCAGAGTGTTCGCGGACAAGCTGGCCAAGCAGATGTCCGAGTTCGGGATGCTCGTGCTGGGCGTGTGGCTGTTGCTCGTTTCAGCGAGGTGGGGGCTCTGGATCAGCGAGATTTGGCCGGTGTCCGGAACCTTGCGACGGTTTTACCACCTCTTTTTCGACATCCCCGGGCACGTGAGCATGCTGGCTGTCCTGACGTCCATCATTACCGCCCGAGCCTGGAGGCGACACAAGAAAGGCTCTGCCGTGCACTTCGTGCTCGGCGGCATATCCTGCCTGACCTGGATGGTCGCCTTGATGCTGTTCATTACCGGCTGGCTGGAGAGCGGGCGCGTCGAGGGCATGGCCCAAAAGATGGATCCCGTTACCCTGCCGCTGCTGCTCATGAATCCCACGGCCTGGCTGATCTGGGCCCAAGGCCTGTTCTTGGCCATGGCCCTGGCCGGTGGGGCGGGACTGCTGTTCCTGGTGGCCCGGCGCAACAAGGAAGACTATGGACGGGACTACTACGCCTGGGCCGCGCGGACCTGCTCCGGCAGGGCCCTGAGTTCCGGCGTGGTCCAAGCCCTTTGGGGCGTGACGACGTTCATCGCCCTCAGCGTGCCCTGGGCCGATTTGGCGCTTCAGGGGCCGTCCTCTTGGCTTGCGACCGCCCTCGCGGCGGTATCCGGATCTTCGGCCCTCGCGGCTCTACTGGCGTTTCTGGTTTTATCCTTGCTGGCCTGGCTGAGCCTGATTCCGCTGATCAAAAGCCAGCATCCCATGCGCCTGAAAGGACTGATGCTGGCGCACATCCTGTTGATGCTGCCTGTTTTGACCGCTCTGGTCCTGACCTGCCAGCAATTTTTCACCGGAGCACCAACGTTTTCCCCGTAGCGGTTTTCCGGGGGAGCGGGCCCGCGAAGGCAGGTCAGGCGTCCAGTCCGGGAAGCCGCGCTCGCAATCCCCGGGTGACCTCGTTCAGGGCCGTTTCGATTTGCCGTAGCATGGGCTCCAGGGCTTGGGGGGAGCAGATGGTTTGGGTTTCGCGGAGGGTATGTTCCAGGGTTGCGGCGGCCTGGGAGAGGGGGACGGCGCTGATGTTGGCGGCCATGCCTTTCAGGGAGTGGGCCAGCAGGACGGATTGGGCGTAGTCACCCTGGAGCAGGGCTTGCCGGATCTGGTCGATTTTTCCGACGTTTTCCCGCAGAAACAGTCCAAATACTTCCTGGATCAGGTCTTCGTCGTGCATCAGTCGCTCCTGGAGCGACGGCATATCGATGCCGGGCAGGAGGGCCTCTCCGTCCGTCGGGACGGCTGGTGTCTTGAGATCCGGCGTGAGCGCGGTCATGGTCGCTGGGGATATTTGCCGTACGCCGTCCGGCGGCGTTTCCCGGCGCAGCCAGGTGTTCAGAATCTGGTAGAGCCCTTGTGGGTTGACGGGCTTGGCCAGGTGGTCGTCCATGCCCGCGTTCAGGCTGGCTTCCCGGTCCTGGCTCAGGGCGTGGGCGGTCATGGCGATGATCGGCACCCGGGGCTGTCCCTGTTCCGCTTCCCAGGCCCGGATGCGCCGCGCGGCTTCCAGTCCGTCCATCACCGGCATCTGAATGTCCATGAGCACGGCGTCGAATCGCTCCTGGGCATACAGTTCCAGGGCCTGCTCTCCGTTTTCAGCCACTTTGGCCTGGATCCCGAACCCCCGCAACATGCCCAGAGCCACTTCCTGGTTCAGTTTGTTGTCCTCGGTCAGCAGCACCTTGCGGCCATGCAGGGCGGAGTCCGAAAGGGCATGTTCCGTCAGATAGGCCCGCTGGCGTCGCAGGGCCAGCCCGGCCACCTGTTCCGCATCGGCCTGCTCCATCAGGACGGTGAAGGAAAAGGTGCTGCCCCGTCCCACCTCGCTGACGACGGCTATCTCTCCTCCCATCATCTCCACCAAGCGCTTGCATATGGACAATCCCAGTCCGGTCCCGCCGAAGCGCCGGGTGGTGGAGGTGTCGGCCTGGGAAAAGGGCTGAAACAGACGGCTGATCTGCTCCTGGGTCATGCCGATGCCCGTATCCTCAATCCTGAACCGCAGCTCACGGGAGCCTTCAATCTGGCCATCCGCACCGACATGGATGGTGATGCTCCCTTTTTCCGTGAACTTGACGGCATTGCTGGTCAGGTTGATCAGCACCTGATTCAGCCGCAACGGGTCGCCGAGCAGGGTCCGGGGAATATCGGGCTCCAGTTTGAAGTGCAGGTCCAGATCCTTGTCCTGGATCGCCCCGGAGATGATGGTCGCCAGGTTCTCCAGGACATCGTCCAGGGAGAACGGCGTCTTCTCCAGTTCCAGGCGATCGGCCTCGATGCGGGAGAAGTCCAGGATATCGTTCAGAACCGCCAGAAGAGACTGGGCCGAGCGGTCCACCTTGTGCAGATAGTCCCGCTGTTCGTGGGTCATGTTCGTTCGCAGGACCAGATGGGTCATGCCGATGACCGCGTTCAGCGGGGTGCGGATTTCATGGCTCATGTTGGCCAGAAAATCGCTCTTGGCCTTGTTCGCGGCCTCGGCCTGGTGCTTGGCCTCGGTCAGCCGTTCAATGAAGCGGCCTCGCGCGATGGCCATGCCGAAAATGTTGGCCAGTCGCTTCAGGATGCGCAGGTCTTGCCGGGTGTATTCCGTGGTGCTGTTGGCCACGGTGATTTCGCCCATCAGTTCGCCGTGGACCATTACGGGAACCGCCAGGAAATTCTGGATCGGGATGTGCCCCGCCGGGATGCCCGTTGAGCGGGCATCTTGCTTCGGATCATTGGTCAGCAGGGGTTTGCGGTGGTGCAGCACCCAGCCCCAAAGGCCGGAAAACTCCTTGAAGACGGAGGTCTTTTCCGGGATGTCGCATTCCGACCAGACGTCCCTGGACATGGAGTGGCTGTACATGAACCCGGTATCCGGGTCGATCAGCCCGGTAAAACCGTGGCGACTGCGGGTCAGTTTGCGGGACATTCTATAGACCCGGTAGGCCATGGCATCCAGGTCTTCGGAACGGAGCAGGGCCGTACCCAGGGCGGCGAAATTCTTTTCCTCGATCCGCCGTGCTTTCAACTCCACCTCCATCCGTTTGCGCTCGACCATGTTCCAGACCGAGTCCATGAGCAGGGAGAGCTGAAGCACATCGTTTTCCGAGTAGTCATGCGGCTTGTTGCCCACCCAGATCACCGCGACCACCAGCCCGTCCCGGATCACGGGCAGGGAGAGAAAACGGTGGATGCGCGGGCCGTCGGACAAGAATCCGGCTTGGAGGCGAGGGTCGTCGAGGTCGTTTTCCAGAACCGGACGGGCGAAGCGCACGGCGTCGGCCCAGACTCCGGCCTCGGCCAAGGACAAACGGGCCGGAATCGGGAGCGCGGCCTCGGGAATGCCTTCGGTGAGCGGGTTGGTATTGAGCACCAATTGGCGGGTTTCCTGGTCCAGAAGGTACAGACAGCCGGTGACGCTGCCGGTCAGGGCGACGGCCTGCTGCAGGACGAAATCCAGAAACGCTTCCGTGGAGTCGATGGGCGTTTCCAGGATGCGGACGACCTTGCGCAGCCGGGAGGCGTTTCTTTGCAGGGCTTTCTCGGCCTGCTTGCGGTCCGTGACGTCGGCCACGGTGAGCAGCAAATTGGTGGTTCCCTGCGCGGAGGTCTTCAAGACCGCGGCTTCCATGCGGACGGTGATGGCGGTATTCCGGCCCGCAACCGCCAGGCTGGCTTCCAGGATCTTGTTCTTCGGATTTTTGTACAAGGAGCGGTACCGGGCCAGGAAGGAGTCGGCGTCCCTGGGGTCCAGAAACTGGTTCAGGCCCGTGCCGATGATGCGGCTGGGTTCGCGTCCGACCATCGCGCTGAAGCGCCGGTTGACCTCGCGGATGATTCCGGCTTCGTTCAGGACCACGTATCCGATGGGCGCTTGATCGAACAGGCTTTGCAGACGGTCCCGTGAATGGGCCAGTTCGGTCTGGGCGAGCCGCAATTCCTCGTTTTGCTGTTCAAGTTCGGCCAGCAGCTCGCCGCGTTCCTCGACCAGTCGCATCGTATCTTCCGAACATTCAGATGTCCGGTCCGTCGGGTGTTCGGAGGCCGGGTCAGGCCGTTGATCAGTCCGGGAAGCCGCCGAAGGCTCAAGCAGCGACTGTTGTTCAGTGTTTTTCGTCATTTTAAAGCCACTCCGGGGGATCAGCAACTTTGGAGCGAATCCCTGTTCGAACCGGGTCCCAGCCACTTTTCGAGCATTTCAGCCAAGGCCTTGGGGTTCAGAGGTTTGGACAGATAATCGTTCATTCCGGTTTGCAGGCATTGGGTCCGGTCGCTGTCCAGGGCGTGGGCGGTCATGGCGATGATCGGGACAAGCGGGTTTTTGGGTTCTTCCGGACCGGAGACAGGGGGCCAGGAGCGGATGATCCGGGTGACCTCCAGACCGTCCAGCCCGGGCATCTGGATATCCATGAACACCAAGTCATACGCCTTGTGCTCCAGGATAGTCAGGGCTTCCTCGCCGTCATTGGCCAGGTCCGCATGGATATTCATTTTTTTTAAAATACCCAGGGCCACGCGCTGATTGACGATATTGTCCTCCACCACCAGCACCTTTGCGTTTTCCGGAACCCGGGGCAGGGCGAAACCGGAGCCCCCGACGTGCCGACAGCGTGGGGAACATTCGGAAGTGAGCAGGGAGGTCAAACATTCCAAAAGGGTGGACATTCGAATGGGCTTGTTGATGGAGGAGGCGAAGCCGAGTCCGCGGATACGATCCGTCGGAACGTGTCGGTCCAGGGGAAGCATGGCCAGCATGACGGTCTGAGGAAATCGTTCCGCTTCCTTGATCGGTCGTGGCTCCTGTCCTTCCGGCTCTTGTTCGCGTCCATCCTCCGACTCGGTCAGGGGCTGGCTGATCATGGCCAGCTTGAACGGGTCTCCGGAGGTGGCGGCCCGGGAGAGCAGTTCCAGGGCCTCGGAGCGGTTCCTGGCCTCCACCGGTCGAAACTTCCAATGGGTCAACCAACTCATCAGGAACTCGCGGACCGCGGAGTTCTGGTCCACGACCAGAATGCGGGCGTTCTGAAGGGCGTCCGGGGGCATGGCCGATGGCGAGGACTTTTCCGGAAGCTGGATACGGAAGGTGAACCAGAATTCCGATCCCTTTCCCGGGGTGCTGAACACACCGATTTCGCCGCCCATCAACTCGACCAATTGTTTGGAGATGACCAGGCCCAGCCCTGTTCCGCCGTACTTGCGGGACATGGAGGCGTCCACCTGGGAAAATTTGGTGAACAGGACGTCCAGTTTGTCCTCCGGGATGCCGATGCCCGTATCCCGGACCACGCCCTTGAGCAGGGCCTGGTCCGCGGCTTGCTCTTCCAGAACGATGCGCACCGAGACTTCTCCGGCGGCGGTGAACTTCAAGGCGTTGGAGGTGAGATTGGTCAGGATCTGACGGAGTCGTTTTTCGTCGCCGTGGAGGGTGGACGGTACGTCCGGGTCCGCGCCGCAGATGAACTCCACATGTTTTTCGTTGGCGTTCAGGGCCATCATGGCCGCGAATTCCTCCAGCATGTCGTGCAGGGAGAAGTCCATCCGGTCCAGCTCCATCTTCCCGGCCTCGATTTTGGAAAAATCCAGAATATCGTTGATCAGGCTCAGCAGGGTCAGGGCACTGGAACGGACCACCTCGGCCTGATAGCGCTGCTCTTCCTTCAGTTCGGAGTCCAACAACATTCCGGTCATTCCGACCACCCCGTTCAGAGGGGTCCGAATTTCGTGACTCATATTGGCCAGAAATTCGCTTTTGGCCGCGCTGGCCGCTTCGGCCGCATCCTTGGCCGCTTGCAGACTTCGGTTGGCCTCCCGAAGCTCGGCCTCGGTCTTGTTCAGCTTGATGTTCTGCTGGATGGCCGACTCGAAGGTGGACAGCAGCATGTCGATGATCTGGAAGCGATTCGAGTTCAGGGTGTAGTACTGCCCGGCGAAGAACACGTCCACGGAAACCTGGGCGATGCCGGCCTTGCGCAGCTCCATGTTGGTCAGGATGTGCTCCAGCCGACGCAGCAGCAATTCCTCGTCGTAGGGCTTGGTGATGAAGTTGTCCGCCCCGCACTGGATGCCTCGGATCACGTTGCGCGGGTCGGTCAGAGAGGTCAGCAGGACCACGGGAATGTCCTTGAGGTCCTCGTCGGCCTTGATCCGGGAACACAATTCGTAGCCGTCCAGGTTCGGCATCATGATGTCCGTGATCACCACCGTGGGACGAACGTGTCTGGCCAGTTCCAGCCCCTGGAGACCGTCGCGACCGACATGGACCACGTACCCGGCGTCTTCCAGGAGGCGTTGCAGGCGCATGGCCTGGGTCAGGCTGTCCTCGACGATCAGGATGTCGTTTCTGCGTTTCATGGGTTTTCCGGGGAGGTTGGGGTTCAACGGTTCAGCGTAAAACGGGGTCAATCGAAATCGCCATCGAAATCGTTACTGAGCATGTTTGAAGCCGATTTCGATCACGATTTCGATTTCGATTCGGGAACATGCGGGTATTGACTGCCAATCTGGTTCGCGGTTGCTTGCCTGGTTGGGTTGGGGTTTCAGGGTTTGGTTGCGCCTGCCAGGCTGACCAAGGTGGCCGCGATGTCCTGGGGGGGCAGGACGTGGGTGCAGGCGTCGAGTCTGAGGGCTTCTCCGGGCATGCCGTGGATCACCGAGGTGGCCCGGTCCTGGGCAAAGGTGATCCCCCCGGCGTCCTTGATCAGCTTCAGTTCCGCCGCACCGTCGCGGCCCATGCCCGTGAGCAGGATGCCGACTCCGTTCCGCCCGCAGGTTCGGGCCACGGAACGGAACAGACAGGAAACCGCCGGGCGCATGGCATGTTCCGGCGGGTCGGCGGAGAGCCGGGCGGTGGATCGGAAGCCGACCAGAAGATGCGTTCCCTCGGGGGCCACGTACACCTGGCCGGGAAGGAGTGGGAGGCCGTCTCCGGCCAGGTGCACCGGCAGGCGAATGGTTCCTCCCAGCCAGTCCACGAAGCCGCTGGTGAAGCCCGAGGCAATGTGCTGGACGACCAGAATGGGCGCGGGAAAGTCCGTGGGCAGGGCGGCGAGGAGTTGTTGAATGGCTGGAGGCCCGCCAGTGGATGCGCCCATGGCCACGACCTGGACGTTTCTGGCGGCCTCGTTCGATGCAGAGGGGGACGGAGCGGTTCGAGGATCGTCGCGAAACAGGCGGCGCAGACGGCGAACTTTGGCCAAGGCGGCCTGTTTGATGGATTTCAGCAGCTCTTCCCTGGAATCGGCATGGCCCGGATGTCCGATGCCGGCCGGTTTTTGGAGGATGCTCACGGCTCCGGCTTCCATGGCCTGAAACGTCCTGACCACCTCCCCCGGGCTCCAGAGCGAGCTGATGATCACGATGGGTACGGGATCGGTCTCCATGATCCGCCGCGTGGTCTCAAATCCGTCCATCTCCGGCATTTGGATGTCCATGGTGATCACGTCCGGGCGTTGTCGGCCCAGAAATTCCAGGGCTTGGCGTCCATTGTCCACCTTGCCGATGATTCGCAGTTCCGGGTCCGAGCCGATCAGGTGTTCGAGGTAGTCCCGGACGGACTTGGAATCGTCGACGATGAGCACCGTGGTCATGTGCCTCTGCTCCTTGGTTACCCGACCAGTCTGCGCAGCACGTCCAGCAGGTTGCTCTGATCGAAACTGCTTTTGACGATGTAGGCGTCCGCGCCCACGTCGATGCCGCGTTCCTTGTCCTCTCTGGATTCCAGGGAGGTGACCAGGACCACGGGGATATGGGCCGTTCGTTTGTCGGAGCGGATTCGCCCGGTCAGTTCGAAGCCGTTCATCCGCGGCATTTCCACATCCGATACCACAACGTCCGCCGGTTCGTCTCCCAGGAGGCTCCAGGCCGCGGCCCCGTCAACGGCGACCCGGACGGCGTACCCGGCCGCGGTGAGAATGTTTTTGAGCAGGGTCCTGGAGGTGATGGAATCCTCGGCCACCAGAACCCGGCGTGTTGCCGGCCTGTCCTGGAACGCGGCAAAGGCGGAACGGGAATGCGGGGCGGCCTGGACCGCGGAGCGCAGCAGATCGTTGACGTTGAGCACCGGAACGACCCGGCCCGAGCCGAGCACCGCCGCTCCGGAAACATTGCGCACCCTTTGCAATTGTCGGCCCAGCCCCTTGATCAGGATTTCCTGTTCATTGAGCACCTCGTCCACGGAAAAGGCCATGTGCCGTCGTCCGGCCTGAAGCAGGACAACGGAGAGGAAGCCGGATTCCGCCGTGACGGGGGGCGGCTCGGTCATTTCCAGAATCCGGCCCAGGCGGTAAAGCGGTACCGGAACGCCCCGAGGGGCAATGGTATCCCGCCCTTCAACGGTATAGACCGCGTCGCGAGCCACGCGCAGCGTGCTTTCCACATGCGCCGCCGGCAGGGCGAAAACCTGGTCGGATTCCCGGACCAGCAGGCCGCGGACTCCGGCCAGGAACATGGGCAGGGTGATGGTGAATTCGGTTCGGGCATGGATCCGGGACTGGATGAGGATGTCTCCGCCCAGGGCCTCCACCGCTTCCAGGACAATGGCCATGCCCAGTCCGCGACCGGAAATGTCCGTGATGATTCCGCTGGTGGAAACCCCGGAGCGCAGGATCAGCTTCAGGGATGCCTGGTCGTCCAGGGACCGGGCTTCCTCCGGGGTGATCAATCCACGTTTCAGGGCGCTCTTGCGAACCTTTTCCGGATCAATGCCCGAGCCGTCGTCCGCAATCACGATCCGCAGCAGGTTGCCATGGGCCTGGGAGAATTCCAGGCTCACGGTTCCGGTGGTCGGCTTGCCCCGTTCCCGGCGTCGGTCCGGAGGTTCCAGGCCGTGGTCGATGCAGTTGCGGACCAAGTGGATCAGCGGGTCCTTGATTCGTTCCAGGATGCGCTTGTCCACCTCGATTTCCGCACCAAAGACATTCAGTACGGCTTCCTTGCCCTGGCTCCGGGCGATGTTGCGCACGGTCCGGGGCAGGGCCGCGGTGAGGGTGGCCGCTGGAAGCATCAGCACGGACTTGGTGCTTTCCAGCAGGTCGGTGATGAGCAGGCCGGCGCCGTGGGTTTGGGCGCTCAGAGCCGAACGCATGGCCTCCAGCCGTTCCTCCAGGACCGGCAATGGAGACTGGTTCCAGTCCCAGCCCTGGACCACGGCGGATATGTCCTTGATTGTCGCCGCGGCCTCAGCCTGATCTTGTTTTCGGACGGTCCGTCTGGCCTTGTCCTCCAATTGCCGCCAGTGGCGCTTCCATGGGCCGAACAGGGCCAGCAGGTCCGTAAGCTCCTGAGTGCGTTGCTCCAAGGCCAGTTTGATGGAAACCAACTCCTCGGCCCGCAACAGAATGGCATCCAGCCGACCGGCGGAAACCCGAATGATCTCCGCGCCCGGATCCGCAACGGCTTCCAAGGCGGGCGCGGCACAGCTCTGGGCCGTGGGCGTTTCCGACTGCTCCGTCGGCCCGGGTTCCGGCGGTTCAGGTTCCAGGGGGCCGGGGCGTGGTGGCGGACCCTGTTCCGGAACTACGGCATTGGTTTGTGAGTCCGGGGGAATACCTTTTCCGGCCAGTCCGGTTTCATCGCCTGAAGGTCGCTCCGGTGCGGATATCCTTGCTTCCCCTGGGTGCTGGAATGGGTCGCTTTCCAACGGCCTTGGTTTGGAAAGATAGGGCTTGGGGACTATTCGTTTCCGGGCGCGGGCTGAAGGAACCAGGCGGGCTTCCTGGCCGACGATCCGGTCCAGGGCCGCGAGGACGTCCCGGTCAGCAACGCATTCCGGCGCATCCGGCGCGGCGAGGATTTTGGCCACGGCGTCCGCGGTGCGTTGCAGCGTATCGTAGTCCTGGGGTTGCAGGACCAGTTTGTCGTTGCGCAGGGCCAGGAAAATATTTTCCAGGGCGTGACAAACCTCGCCGACCCCTTGCATGTCCACGGTATGGGCCGCTCCCTTCAGACTGTGGGCCGAGCGAAAGACCTCCTCGACGATCTGCTTGCTCCGGCCGGGATCATCCCCCCGCTCCAGGTCAACCAGTCCGCGAACAATAGTCTGAAGGTATTCCTCGGCCTCCAGGGCAAAGGTCTTGCGCAGCTCGCGCAGGAATTCGGCGTCGGACAGGGGCATAATGATTCAACGGTTCAAGGGTTCAGGGGTTTAGTGGTTCAGAGGTTTTAGCTAAGGTTCACGGTTCAGAGGTTGAACAATCGCGCTGCCACCAACCGCTGAACCGTGAACCCCTGTACCTCATATCTTGTACTTCCCAATCAACTCTCCCAGCTTGGTCCCCATGTCCCGCAAGCCGCGGGCCGCGGCTTCCAGTTGGCGCATGGCGGCTACGTTCTGGTTCCCGGCTTCCTTGATGTTGACCATGGCCTGGGAGACCTGGTCCATGCCCAGGAGCTGCTCTTTGTTGGCCGCGGCGATCTGGGCGGCGGACTGCACGGATTCGGTGAAGGTCTTGTTCAGGGTCTGGATGGCCGTGGTGGCTTCCCGAGCCTCCCGGACCCCCTGGTCCACGGCCTTGCCGCCCTGTTCCGTGGCCATGACCGCGGCGGCGGTGGCTTTCTGGATGTCATTGAGAATTGCCCGAACCTTGCGCGTGGACTGCTTGGATTGTTCGGCCAGGCTGCGGATTTCCTGGGCCACAACGGCGAAACCACGCCCGGCTTCCCCGGCCCGGGCCGCCTCCACCGCGGCGTTGACCGCCAGGAGGTTGGACTGTTCCGCGATATCGTCCACGCTGGCGGTGATTTCCCCGATGGCCTGGGTCTGGTCGCTGAGTTTCATGATGGTTTCGGCGATGGAGGTCATCTGGTCATTGATGCGATGCATGCCTTGGGCCAGGGTTTCGGTGGTCTGCTGGCCGGCCTGGGCGGTCCGCAGACCCTGCTGGGCGTTCTCGGCCACGTCCCGGGCTTTTTCGGTGGTGATCCGGGCGGTCTGCTTGACTTCCTCCACCGTGGCCACGGTTTCGGTCACTGCGGCGGCGCTTTCCTGGGCGCTGGAAGTGACCTGGGTGACCGAGGCGGAAATCTGCCCGGCCGAAGCGCCCAGGGTGGTGGAAACTTCGGCGATGTCCCGCAACTGGGAGCGAAAGGCCGTGCTCATGTCGTGCAGGGCCCGGGCCAGTACGCCGATTTCATCCCGGCGATGACGCAGCTTTTCCGGAACTTCCTTGCGCAGATCCCCGGCGCTGATTTCCTTGAGCAGGTTCACTCCGGTGGCAATAGGTCCGGAAACGCCGCGAGTGATAGACACGGCCAGGAACACCCCCAGGAGCAGTCCCAGGACCATGGCGATCAGGCTCAGAGCGCGCAACAGGGTACTTTGGGCTTCGGCTTCCCGCAGCGTCTGTCCGGCCATGTCCATGTTCAGGGCGACCAGTTGGTCAAGAATGGCCAGAGCGGCTTCCTGGCGTTCGGTCAGCGGGCCGAGGAGCTGGACACGGGCATGTTCCAGGAGTTGGGCCGAGTGGTTGGCAATGGCCAGCATTTCCGCGAATTGACTGAAAACTTCATCCTTGGCCGGAATCATGTCGTGGAGATACAGGGTTTCGGCCTGAACCTGACGGCCCTGATCCACCGCCTGCCTGATCCGTCCAACGGTTTTATGGAAGCGATTATGCGGGCCGACAAAGGCCCGCAGCAGTTCGGTGAGTTTCTGGTTGTCGGAGCGGAAGGTCGGAAGCCACTGCCCGAAATTGCAGGCCGTCGGGTCATCACCCCCGGAAAACTCGTTTTCGCGGTAGATCAAGTGCAGAATCTGCTGGACCAGAATATAGTGGTCCTTCATGAACCGTTCGATCTGGCGGGTAACTTCCCTGGGACCTTCGATGCCCTGGATGTCGAATTCCCGGCTGCGTTCCAGAAAGGTGGCGCTTTCGACCTGCCAGGCCTCCCAGGCCGTGGAAAAGGAGCGCCACAGCTCGGCATTCTTCGGGGAGTGCTCCAACTCTTCGTAGATATTCCGGGCCGTGTGCAGGCGCTGGTTCATCCGCTCCATCTCCTGATACTGGAGCTGCCGGGTCTGGATGGGGACTCCATGTATGCCCAGGATACGCTGTGCACTGCGGATTCGTTCGGCCTCGACCTTGATTTCCTGCAGACTGGAGACGCCGGGCAACCGGGCCGAACCAATTTCCAGCACGGCCTGTTCGGTTTTGGAAATGCCATAATAACCCACCAGCCCTAAAATCACGGCGATGCCCACCACCAGGCCGAAGCCCCAGCCAAGTTTGTTTCCAATGCTCAGGTTTGCCATATCCAGCATGATGTGCTCCGAGGGTCGAAGGATAGTGGAATTCAGAAGTCAGGAGTCAGGAGTCAGGATTTGGCCTTGTATACCATCACACACCAGTCGGCCATCAGCGCACAAAGTCCTTCTTTCTTTATCCTTGTCGATGATCAAGGTTCTTCATTGACCACGATGGCCGGGTCGTTCAGGAGTTTGAGCGCGTCCAGGAGGATCAGGTCGGGGCCGAGCACGCCGCGCAGATAGGCCCTGGGGACGCCTTCCAGGTTCGGAAGGGGTGGGTTCAGGTTTGCCAGGGGCACGGAACCGGCCCCGACCAAGGCTTCGGCCAGGATGCCCAGGCTCATGGTTTGCGAGGCCAGGACCACCACTTTGGGCGTCTGATTTTTGTCCTGGTTCGTTGCGGATCGGGGCAGATCGAAAAACAGGCGCAGGTCGATCACGGACAGGATTTTGCCTCGGATGTTCACGATGCCGTGGACAAAGGCCGGGGTGCAGGGGACCGGGGTCGGGTCCCGCAGGGGCAGGACTTCGCGGACATGGATGGATTCCACGGCGTAGCGTTCCCGGGCCAGAATGAACTCCACGATGTCCAGGGTCGGGCCCTGGCTTTCCGGTGTCTCGACGCGGCGAGCCAAAAGTTTGGCCCGCTCCCGGAGGATGGCCCGCTTGCGGTCCACGGTCGCGGTGTCGTCCTGCATCAGCGGCCCTCCTTGCGCAGCATATGAATGGTTTCCATCAGTCTTCCGGCGGACAGGCCGCCCATTTCCGGAATGGGCGCGTCACGGGGCAGGTCCGCCAGCAGATCCAGAACATTGTTGAAATACCGTTCGGCCTGTCCGGAGTCGTGCTCCCGCAGGGCGATCCCGGCCAGGGCCGCATGGGCCGCGATGCAGTCCGGATCAAGGTAGAGCAGCCGCTTCAGGGGCTGCCGGGCATCCTTGTCCCGGCCCATTTCCTGGAGAATCATGCCCTGGAGGTAAAGCACTTGAGGGTCGGTCTTGTCCACTGCCAGAGCCTGTTCGCACCAGTCCAGGGCCGCGTCCGACCGTCCCAGATCGGCCTGGATCCGGGCCATGAGCCGCAGGACCCGGATGCGTCGCCTGGGATGCGGGTTCAGGGCGTTTTCCCCGGAAAGCAGAGCCTGTAAAAGGGCTTCGGCTTCACCGGCCCGGCCCTCCTGAACGGCTAGAGCCGCTTGTTCGTACTCCGGCCACGACGGGTCCGGACTATCTTTTGATGCATTGCTCAATGAAGCTGGAGGCGGGTCGCTGATTGCTTTTTGGGGTGCTTCTGGTGGCGGTTTGGAGACTGTAAACGGCGACGCCGCCGCAGGACTGGATGCCCTGTATGCTGGGGATGGCGATGGTATCGACGTCTGACCGTCCAGGGCTGAAAAGGTGGTTTGGATCGTGGTGTCGGCTTTCCACCCCGTTGTCGGGGAAAAGGACGTCTCGGGGGAACCGGAAGGGGGACCTTTGCGGTAGACCGTGGCATCCGTGAGGTGGATGGGCGTGAACTCCGTGGCCAGCAATTGGGAACTTTCACTGGGAGAAACGATCAGCCATCCGCCGTCCACCAGGCAGCGGTGAAAGCGATGGATCACTCGGCGGATGGTTTCAGGCAGGAGATAGATCATCACGTTGCGACAAACGATCACGTCCAGGCCGGAGGTGGCGTTGAGCAGGGACGGATACGTGTCCGTGGCCAGGTTCAGGTGGGCGAAGGAAACATTGGCCCGGAATCTGGGCTTGATCGCGTAGCGGTCGCTGCCCACGGGCGTAAAGTGGCTGTCGCGAAGGGTGGCGGATACGCCCCGGAATGACCATCTGGAATAGATGCCGTGACGGGCTTTTTCCAGGGCCAGGGGGTTGATGTCCGTGCCCAGAATACGAATGGTCCAGGACGAGGGTTCCGGGAGGGTTTGGTCCAGGAGCATGGCCATGGTGTAGGGCTCTTCGCCGGAACTGCATCCCGCGCACCAGATTCGCAGGGTGCGGTCCTGGGGCCAACGGGCCGCGATCACCTCCCGCAGGACGTGCTCCTGAAGGGCCCGCAGGATGTTCTGTTCTCGGAAAAAGTAGGTTTCCCCGGTGGTCAGCCGCCCGGCCAGAAGCTGGATCTCTTCCTCGTTCAGGGAAGAGTCCAGCAGATTGCGGACAAATGCGGTGGGGCTTTCAAAGCCCTGGAGCGTCGACAGTTCCAGAACGCCCCGCCGCAGGTCCTCCAGCTTGTCTTCGGAGAACCGCAAGCCCATTTTTTCGCCGATCAGCGCTCCCAGCCGGGAGAGCAGTTCCGGGGAAGGTTCGGCGACAGATCGAGAGGGGGCGGTCACGGGAGCGTCTCGATTATCGGTTCGGGTTCCGGCATGGTTTCGCCTTCCAAGGAGTCTTTGGCGACGACTGATGTTGGGTCGGGTATTGCGTCTGATGTTGGGTGGGGCGGGAGCATCGCGGCTATCGCGGCAACGAAATGCCGGATGTTCCGGATCAGGACGATTTCTCCGTCCATCGTGGCCACCACGGCCGTCCCGGGGCGGTCGTCCTGGCCGGAGACGTGGTCAGCGCCGTTTTCAGGAGCATGGCCAGAAACCTCGGTTGATCCTTGATCCTCTGATTTGCGGCTTGGGCACGGTGTATCCGTTTCCCGCGACGCCACGGCATCCATGGGCAGCGAGACCGGTATTTCCTCCAGTTCCTCAACCCCATCCACCCCGTTCACCAAGAGAGCCAGCGGCGGCCCGGCGGCCCGGGTCAGAATGAAACGATCGCTGGGCTCAATGGTTTCAACTTTGCCACCTTCATGCACCCGAATGTCGATCACCGGCAAAATCTCACCGGCCACGTTGATCACGCCCTGGACCAAAGGGGGCATGTTTCGCACCGGCGTGGTTTCCGCGGCCGGGACCACGCGCAGGACATCGGAAACCGCCAGGGCATAGCGTCGGTTCGCGGCGTGGAAGAGCAGGTAGATATCGTGTTCGGGCATTGGTCTGGGTATCCGTCAAGGGGCCGGGTGCTGGTCTGTCTCCATTATACTGGTGGTCCTTACGGGAAAGGGTCATGCCGTGCAATATGTTTGAATCGTATCACTTCGACACAAGCAGTCGTGGCCTCCTCTTTGAGGGTCGTGTTTACAAGCGATCGGGCAAGGGATATGAACCCTTACTTTTGCGAATGTGGTTTTTTGTCTCAAGGCGGTTCGGGAACAGTCGCGCGCGTTGCCGATCATGCCCTGGTCCGACGGATTTTTTAATCATAACAATGACCGCCGAAATCAATACGTTTTTTCGGATTGGAGCACACTGACCCATGATCAAAACCTTGCGGCTTTTGTTTATCGTTCCGGCCTTGGCGTTTGTTTTCTCCTGTCTTGCCCCCCAGGCGGCCGATGCGCAAGACATGGCCGGAAATATCGCGCCGTCCGAGGTTCGGGAGCTGTTTGCGGCCTATCCTGAACTGGTATTGGACGTCCTGCGGGACAATCCCCTCGAACTGGTGGAAATTCTGGAACAGGCCGTGATGGCCAAGCGGGAGGCGGATCACCGTCGGCAGGAGCAGGCCGATCTGGCCGTGGAGCGCACTCCGGAAGTTTCCGACCAGCGTCCCATCCGGGGCAATGCGGATGCCGCCGTGACGATTGTCGAATATTCGGATTTCCAGTGCCCGTATTGCAGTCAGGCCACGGAGACCGTCAAACGCCTGATGGCCCTGGATCAAGCCGGGGAACTGCGCCTGGTTTTCAAGCACCTGCCCCTGAACCCGGTTTCCCAGGAATTGGCCTTGGCTTTCGAGGCCGCGGCCCTGCAAAGCCACGATGCGGCGTGGAAGCTGCACGACCGCCTTTTCGAACAACAGGGCCGGTTGCGGGGCGGGGCCGAGGCCGTGCTTCAGGAGATCGTCGCTGAATTGGGCATCGATTCGGAGCGGTTCGCCGAGGACCGCAAGCGCCCGGAACTGGCCGAGTTGATCCAGGCCGATATGGATGAGGCCCGGAAATTCGGCTTCAGCGGTACCCCCATGTTTCTGGTCAACGGCATTCCGCTGCGCGGAGCCGTGCCGTTGTCCGAGTTTCAGCGCGTCATTGAACTGGCCAAGACGCGGGATTCGGTCGGGTCGAATTAAAGGACCGATCAAGGAGTCAATCATATGACAAGCACCAACACTATTGCGCCCAATTTCATCAAGACCATCGTGGAGGAAGACCTGCGGGCCGGAAAAAACGACGGCCGGGTGACGACCCGGTTCCCCCCGGAGCCCAACGGCTATCTGCATATCGGCCATGCCAAGTCCATTTGCCTGAACTTCGGTCTGGCCCGGGAATTCGGCGGGGCCTGCCATATGCGGTTCGACGACACCAATCCGATCAAGGAAGATGTGGAGTACGTGGAGTCCATCAAGCGCGACGTGCGCTGGCTGGGCTTCGACTGGGGCGACAACCTGTTCTACGCCTCGGACTATTTCGACCGGCTCCACGACTACGCCCAGGAGCTGATCCGCCGGGGCAAGGCCTACGTGTGCAGTCTGAGCGCCGAGGATATCCGGGCCTACCGCGGCACCTTGACCGAGCCGGGCCGGAACAGCCCGTACCGCGACCGAACCGTTGAAGAAAATCTGGAGCTGTTCGCCCGGATGCGGGCCGGGGAATTCGAGGACGGCGAGCATGTGCTTCGGGCCAAAATCGACATGGCTTCACCCAACGTCAGCCTGCGCGATCCGGTGATCTACCGGATCAAGAAGGCCGCCCACCACCGGACCGGAAGCGCCTGGTGCATTTACCCCATGTACGACTTCGCCCACTGCCTGTCCGACTCCATCGAGGGGATCACCCACTCCATCTGCACCCTGGAGTTTGAAAACAACCGCCCCCTGTACCACTGGTTCCTGGACGCCTTGGAAACCCCGTGCCACCCGGAGCAGATCGAATTCGCCCGCCTGAACCTGAGCTATACCGTGCTCAGCAAGCGCAAGCTGATCCAGTTGGTTCAGGACAAGGCTGTGTCCGGGTGGGACGATCCGCGGATGCCGACCATCTCCGGCCTGCGGCGGCGGGGCGTGCCTCCGGAGGCGTTGCGGACGTTCTGCGATCGGATCGGCGTTGCCCGGGCCGACTCCACGGTGGACATTTCCATGCTGGAGCACTGCGTCCGTGAGGTGCTCAATGTCCGTGCCCCCCGGGTGATGGCCGTGCTGCGGCCCCTGAAGGTGGTGATCACCAACTACCCGGAAGACCAGATCGACGAGTTGGAAGCGCCCCTGCATCCGGAGAACCCGGAGATGGGCTCGCGAGAGATTCCCTTCGGCCGGGAGCTGTACATCGAACAGGACGACTTCATGGAGGAGCCGCCCAAGAAATTCTACCGGTTGGCGCCGGGCCGGGAGGTCCGGTTGCGCTATGGATATTACATCACCTGCCGGGAAGTGATCAAAAACAGCCTGGGCGAGGTTATGGAGCTGCACTGCACTTACGACCCGGCCTCACGGGGCGGAGGCACTCCGGACGGGCGCAAGGTCAAGGCCACCCTGCACTGGGTCTGCGCCCGGACGGCCAAGCGGGCCAAGGTCCGGATCTACGACCATCTCTTCACCACGCTCAACCCCAACGAAGCCCCGGAAGGCAAGGATTTTCGCCACAATCTCAACCCCGACTCCCTGGAAGTCCTGGAAAACTGTCTGGTGGAGCCGCATTTGGCCGCGGCGGAAACGGGCAGCCGCTGGCAGTTCGAGCGTCTGGGCTATTTCAGCGTGGATCCCGTGGAAAGCACTCCGGAGGAACTGATTTTCAACCGGATCATCTCCCTGCGCGATACCTGGGCCAAGGTCCAGGCCGCGGAGAACAAGCAGGTCTGAAATTTGTTTTCCCTCACCCAACATCTTCGCGAGCCCCATGTCCAATACTGACAAGCCCTCCACGCCGCAGGCCGGACAGCCGCAATCGGATGCCTCCCCGTCCCATTACGTGGCCATCGGCGCGTCCGCCGGCGGTTTGGAAGCCATCGAGTCCTTTTTCACGAGCATGGTCCCGAACAGCGGGCTGGGGTTTGTCGTGGTCCAGCACCTTTCGCCGGACTACAAAAGCCTGATGAAGGAACTGCTCTCCAAAAAGACCCGGATGCCGGTGCACCGGGCCGAGGAGGGGATGCTCGTCAAGGCCGACAACGTCTATTTGATTCCGCCGAAAAAGAACCTGACCATTTTTCACGGCAAGCTGCTGCTCTCGGAGCAGGACCACACCCGGGGCATCAATCTCCCCATTGATGTGTTTCTGCATTCCCTGGCCGAGGACCAGGGGGAGCGGGCCGTGGCGGTGATTCTTTCCGGCACGGGCAGTGACGGGATGCGCGGAGTCCGGGCCATCAAGGAATTCGGCGGGATGATCATGGCCCAGAACGAGGAGAGCGCCAAGTTCGACGGCATGCCCCGGGCCGCCATTTCTACTGGCCTGTGCGATTTCATCCTCCCGCCGGAGGAAATGCCCGGACAGCTCCTGAACTGGGTCAAACATCCTTACGTGACCAAGGCCGAGCGGGCGGAGATGCTGTTCAAGGAGGAGGAAGGTCTGACCCGGATATTCTCCATTCTCCGGGAACGGTTCAAAGTCGATTTCACCTATTACAAGCCCAGCACGGTCAACCGCCGCATCGAGCGGCGGATGACCATCAACCAGGTCAAGGACATCAAGGACTATGTCGCGTTTATGAACAGCTACGCCGGAGAGGCCGCGGTCTTGTTCCGGGAACTGCTCATCGGCGTGACCAGTTTTTTTCGAGATCCTTCCGTCTACGACGTATTGGGGCAAAAGTGGCTCAAGGAACTGATTCAGAGCATAGACTCACGGGAAATCCGCTTCTGGGTGGCCGGTTGCTCCACCGGGGAAGAAGCCTACAGCCTGGCGATTCTGGCCAGGGAGTGCCTGGCCGACCTTGAGGTCAGTCGGGATATCAAAATATTCGCCACGGACATCGACCGGGACGCCATCCACTTCGCGGCCAACGGCACCTATCCGGAAAGCATCGCCGCGGACGTTTCCCCACAGCGGCTGGCCAAGTTTTTTCATCGAAAAGACGAGCATTTCCAGATTTCCCGGACCATCCGGGAAATGGTGGTCTTTGCCCAGCACAATCTGATCAAGGATCCGCCCTTTACCAACATCAGCCTGATCTCCTGCCGCAACCTGCTGATCTACCTTCAGCCCTCCCTTCAGCAGAAGGTTTTCGAGTTTTTCAATTTTTCCCTGAACCCAAACGGGCTGCTTTTGCTGGGTACCAGCGAGACCATCGGCGACATGACCGAATACTTCGCCCCCTTGGATCATAAATGGAAGCTCTACCAGTCCAAGGGCCGGATGAAGCGGGTCGGAGGACCGATGCAGTTGGCGGTGACCGACACCAGGGTCCAGGAGGTCAAAGGGCAGTTCGCCGCGGCCCGCAAGGCCCTGCATTCCGGGGACCCGGATCGGGTTTTGGAGCGCTTCCTGGACGCCGTCAGCACCCACTACATCCCCTTGGCCCTGATCGTGAACGAACAGATGGAAGTGCTGCACATTATCGGGAACAGCGAGGGGTATCTGCGTTTGCCCTCGGGCAAGCCGACCCTGAACGTGACCAAGATGGCCGCCAAGCAACTGGCCATCCCCATGGCCACGGGCATCCAGAAGGTCTTTCGCCAGGGCAGGGACGTGGCGTTTCACAACTTGCCCATGCCCACGCCCGTCGACACCCGCACCGTAAACCTGCGGTTCGTGCCTTTGCCCATGGCCAAGGGTCAGGCGTCGTTGGTGGCGGTACTCATTGAGGAGGCCTCCCAGACCGTGTCCCAGGTCGGCATGGCTCGGGCTGCCGACGCCTGCGACCTGAGCCAGGAAGCCGAGCAACGGATCAACGATCTTGAACAGGAACTGCAATTCTCTCGGGAAAACCTGCAAGCCACCATTGAGGAGTTGGAAACCTCAAACGAGGAGTTGCAAGCCACCAACGAGGAACTGGTGGCCAGCAACGAGGAACTGCAGGCCACCAACGAGGAGCTGCAATCCACCAACGAGGAACTGTACACGGTTAACGCCGAATACCAGAACCGAATCATCGAGTTGACCGAACTGAACCACGACGTGAACAACCTGATGGCCGCCTCCATGGTGGGCAAGCTGCTGCTGGATGAAAACTTCGAGGTCCGGCGATTTTCTCCGAAAATCACCGACTTGTTCCGCCTGATGGAAAAGGACATCGGTCGGCCCATCTCCCATATCGTGCATTTTCTGGAGGACATGGACCTGCTGAAGATGGCCCGCAAGGTCCAGGAGACCACGGAGATGATCGAAACCGAGGTCCGGGCCCAGGGCGATCGATGGTATCTGATGCGGATCACCCCGTATTTGGTCGGTCCCAATGTGTACTCCGGCACCGTGCTGACCTTCGTGGACATCACCCGGCTGAAAACCGTGGAGCAGGAATTGCGGGAGTCGGAACAGCGCTTCGCCTCCGTGGCCAACACGTCGCCGGCTTTGATCTGGATGTCCGGCCCGGACAAGCTGTGTATGTGGTTCAATGAACCCTGGCTGGCCTTTACCGGCAGGACCATGGAGCAAGAGCAGGGGGACGGTTGGACCAAAGGCGTCCACCCAGAGGATCATGCCCGATGTCTGCGCATCTACTCCGAAGCCTTCGACCGGCGCGAGCCGTTTGAAATGGAATATCGACTGCGCCGCCATGACGGGGAATACCGCTGGCTTCTGGACCAGGGGCATCCTCGAATTTCCACGGACGGTGCGTTCATCGGCTATATTGGTTCGTGCTTGGACATCACGGCACGGAAAATGGCCGAAGACGCTCTCCGTACTGAACGAATGCACATTTTCGACTGGTTCGACGACATTGATGAATGTATCTACGTCGCGGACATGGAAAACCATGAAATTCTTTATGCCAACAAGGCCATTGAGCGGCTTTTCGGCGAGGGCCTGGTAGGGCGGACCTGCCATGAACGGATTCAGGGCACGGATCAGCCTTGCGAGAGCTGCGCCGAGAAGGTCGCGTCCGCCGGTGAAAATGGCGTTATGGTCCGAGAATATCACAATACCCTGAAGAATATCGACTTTCGCTGCGTGGACAAGATCATTCACTGGCATGACGGGCGTGAGGTTTGTCTGCGCTACCTGAAGCGATTGGAAACATCTTGACCATCCGCCTCCCCGCGGGATGAAGGCCGCTGTGGAAGGAGTTTGGCCTCAACACCACGGAAGCCCGATGAAAACAACGGATAATTTGCGCTTCTGGACGCTTCGGCTTCTCCTTGGCCTGCTGCTTGGCACCATGGTCGCGGTGATCCTAAGTTGCGCTCCGGAGACCGCGCCGCGGTCGGCGTGCCGGGACGCCCTGGGCTGCGTCTGGATCGAGCCGGACGAGGCGGTGAAGCTCGTCAGCTTGCAGACCTTCAGCGGCCCTTTGGAGACAGTCAGCGTTGAGCATCTCCGGACCTTGAAAATGCATGTCGCTGAACACGGCGGACTGCACGGCCGGGCCGTGACCATCGTGCGCGAGGACGAACAGTGTTCCGCGGCCGGGGGATTGGTGGCGGCCCAGAAAATCGCCACGGATTCGAGCGTGGTCGCGATCCACGGCCCCAACTGCTCCAGCGCTGCGGTTCCCGCAGCCCGCGTTCTCTCTGAAGCGGGGATGGTCATGGTCTCCGGGACTGCCACGGCCCCGTCTTTGACTTCCCAGAACGGCAAGCGGGGCGAGCACCACCAGCCGGGCTTTTTCCGGACCGCGGCCAATGATCAGTTCCAAGGGGTGGCCGCGGCCTCCTTAACCTACGATTTTCTGGGGTTGCGCAGAGTCGCGGCGGTTCATGATCAAAGCCCCTATGCCGCCGGCCTGACCGAGGCCTTTGCGGAAGCCTTTCTGGCCAAGGGCGGCGAAGTGGTCTTCATCGGCGCCGTCGCTCCGGGAGACCGCAATATGCGGCCCGTGGCCCAGGCTATGGCCGGATATGGTCCGGAATTGCTCTTTCTGCCGATTTTTTCTCCAGAAGCCGAATACTTGATCCAGGCCATCCGGGCTGAACCGGAACTTTCCAATTTAATCCTGCTCAGTGCGGACTCCATCTTCAACCAGCCATTCATTCAGGGCTGCGGCGACGTCTGCCGGGGCATGCTCTTCATTGCCCCGGACCAGGTCCGGAGCCCGGCGTACACAGCGTTTCTGGACCGTTATGTTGAAAATCACGGTACGGGCCCGGTGGGCTACTTCCATGCCCACGGCTACGACGCCGCGTCCATCCTGCTCCACGCCCTGGAACAGGCCTCTTTTCCGGAGCCGGACGGCTCTCTGCGCATCGAGCGGCAGCGGATCCGGGACGTCCTGCATGGACTGCGCCGTTTTCCAGCCCTGACCGGAGCGCTAAGCTGCGACGCCTTCGGCGACTGCGGCGTCCCGCGATTCAAGCTGGTCCGTCTGGAAGCGTCCATGGATTTCGAACAGACCTTGAACAACACTCTTGCCGTGTATGCCCCCTGATTCCATGGTTCCCTCCCCGCAGTCCAAACACGGCGTCGGATCGTTGATTCGGCAATGGTGGCGCGGGTCGTCCATCGGCTTCAAATTCGCGGCCATCATGGCCTTCATGCTGCTCTTGATCATGCTCACCGCCCTGACCGGGGCCATCGCCCTGCGTGCGACCCTGAACCATGTTGAATCCGTGATCATCGCCAGCACGGACATTCGCGAGCTGACCCTGGAAATCGACCGGGAACTGCAATACGCCCGCCAACTTGAGCGGGGTTTTTTTCAACAATGGCCCAAAGTCGGTTTTTCCCAGGCCATGAAGTCCTTCGGGGAACCGCTGCAACTTCGGATCGAGTACGTGATCGCCCTGACCACCAGATTGCGCGGCAAGCTTGACGATCCGGCCATCAGCCAGGACTTGCGGGACACGGTGCTGTACCTGGACTTTTATCTTTCCGCGGCGGAACGCTACGCCGAGGCGTTTGCCGAAGCCGTGTTGCTGGTTTCGGAACTGGCCAAGGAAGACACCGGGCGACAGACCACGCTGTACGTGATGGGCGACGTGCTGGCGGAGCGGATGGAGATGCTCCGGCATTGGGATCTGCTCCTGCTGTTTCGTACGGCCCAGACCTGGCAGAACCGCTACCTGGCCACCCGGCAACGTTCGGACATGCAGTCCGCTCTGAACGTGTTGAAAATCTTTGAAGACCGCTTGCTCCTCGACCCGGACCTGCCGGAAGTCAGTCGTTCGGACCTGCAGAACATGCTGCGCTATCACGGATACGTCGCCGAGCGGATTCTCGAGTTGGACCGGCTTTTGGAGGCGAAGTCACGGGAGTTCGATCTGCGGATTAACGCCTTGTTGCCCATTTCCGAACAGCTGATGACCCAGGCTCGGCAGGAGGTGGATCGGGCCTGGATGAGCATCGCCAAGACCCGCTGGAACGCCTCCATGCTCTTGCTCTCGGCCGTGGTCTGCGCCGTGCTTTTGGGATTGACCTCAGCCCTGTTCATGCACCGCTCCATCTCCCGCAAGTTCGCGGTTCTGACCGCCGCCGCGGATGAGATCCGGGGCGGCAATCTCCAGGCCCGGGCCGAGGTGCGATCCAGCGACGAGATCGGTCGACTGGCCGAAACCTTCAACACCATGGCCGAGCGCATCGCGAAGCTGATGCACGACCTGCAGCGGCGCATGGAAATGACCCAGAATCGGCTGTTCCAGGGTATCGAGTCCATTGAGGAAGGGTTTGCCCTGTTCGACAAGCACGGACGCCTGGTCACCGCGAACCGCAACGTGACCAGGATGTTCCCGGCCCTGGAAAATGCCTTGCGCACCGGCATTTCGTTTCACGAATGCCTGTCCGTGATCCAGGAGGCCAAAATGCTTCCCCGCGAACGATCCACGAATTTGGATCAGCCTGGACGGCAGGAAAACTGGTTGGAACGACACCTGGACATGTTTCGCCTCGGTGTCGGCACGGAAGAAATTCGCGTCTCCGAGGAACGCATCCTGCGGGTTCGGTATTCCCGAGCGGCCAACGGCGAAACCGTGGTCCTGCTGGAAGACGTCACCGAACGCGCCTGGATGCAGGAACAGCGCCTGGAAATGGAACGGCGGCTGCTTCATGCCCAGAAGCTGGAAAGCCTGGGAGTCATGGCCGGTGGTATCGCCCATGATTTCAACAACCTTCTCGCGGCCATGATGGGCAACATGGAACTGGCTCTGTCCATGTCCGGCTTGGCGGAACCGAGCCGCAAGCGCGTGGAACAGGCCCTTTTAGCCGCCCGGCGAGCCGCGGACCTGACTCGTCAGATGCTGGCCTATTCGGGGAAGGGCGGATTCGATGTCCGTTCCGTGGTGCTTAACGACCTGGTCCGGGACAACGCTCATATTTTCCAAACCGCCCTGGGCAAGAACGTTCGCTTCGTTCAGGAACTGACCTCGTCCCTGCCCCCGATCCGGGCCGACGCCGGACAGATCCAGCAGGTGATCATGAACCTGATCACCAACGCCTCGGAAGCCATTGGCGACCATCCCGGAACCATGACCCTCGCCACCCGGCTGGCGCATTGCGACGCCGCGTTTCTGGGCCGTTCCCGGCTCGAGGAAAAGCCCGAGCCCGGCTGGTTCGTCCACCTGGAGGTTCGGGATACGGGCGTGGGGATGAGCGAGGAGGTCCAGTCCAAACTGTTCGATCCGTTCTTCAGTACCAAGTTTACCGGACGCGGGCTGGGCCTTTCCGCGGTCCTGGGCATCGTGCGCGGTCATCGCGGAGCGATCATCGTGGACAGCGCTCCGGACTCGGGGACCACGTTTCACGTGCTTTTTCCGGTGGACGATGCAATAGTGAAAAGCTCTCCGCTTCCGGAGCCGTCGTTGACCTCGAATCCGGTCGCCGAAGCCGGAAGCGACGTTCATCCGGAGCCGGAACTGATCCTGGTCGTGGACGACGAGGAAATGGTCCGGGACCTCTCGGTTGAAGCCTTGAGACATATTGGGTATGCGGTGATCACGGCCAAGGACGGCGTCGAGGCGGTCCGGGTTTTTCAGGAAAACCATCAACGGATCGGCTGCGTGGTCCTGGATCTGATGATGCCGAACATGGACGGGGTCACGGCGTTCACGAAACTGCGCAAGATCGCGCCGGACGTCCCGGTGGTCCTGTGCAGTGGATACAGTTCACGGGAAGCGGAGCAGCGCTTCGCCGCCGACCGTCCCGGGGCGTTTTTGCAAAAACCGTTCAGCATCGAGGCCTTGCGGCGGGCGATTCTCGACGTGCTGAAAAACCGCAACCAATCACGAGGATAAACAATGGCTTGGTTTTTTCTGGCCGTTGCCGGTGTTTTCGAGATAATCTGGGCCATCGGCCTGAAGTATTCCAACGGCTTTACCCGACTCTGGCCCACGGCGCTGACGCTGACGGCCATGATCTTCAGTTTCGGCTTCCTGGCCCAGGCCCTGCGAACTATTCCCGTGGGCACCGGCTACGCCGTCTGGACCGGCATCGGCGCCGTGGGCACGGCCGTCCTGGGGATCATCCTCTTCGCCGAACCGGCGACCTGGGCCCGGATCGGCTGTATCCTGCTGATCGTATCCGGAATTTTGGGGTTGAAACTGGTTTCCTGAGATTCGCGAACTCGAATCACGATGGTCGACGTGCAGCCCGAACTCCTCTCTCAAGTAAAACTTGAAGAACACCCCTCCACTGCTTCCGGCACGCTTTCCGCGACCCTGACCGGTCGGCTGGACGTCCGAAGCACGGGGGCAATCTGGGGGCGGTTGCAGGTTCTCGTGGGCAAGGCCCGGTCGGTGGTTTTGCGTCTGGATGTTTCAGAGGTGGAGTACGTGGACGCCTCGGGGTTGGCCTTGTTCGCGGAACTCGACGAGGATTTGCGAGGCAGGGGAGGGGGGCTGGAGCTGGTCGGGATGCGCGAGGAACTGCGTCGAAGCCTGGAGCGGTTTCAGGCCCAGAGTCGTGCCGCCGCCGTTCCGGCGCGGCGTGGCGGGGTGCTGGAGCGGATCGGGCGCGGCGCCCAGGCATTTTGGCGGGACGTGCGGGATTTGGTGGGCTTCGTGGGGCTGTTCGTTTCCGGGTTCGTCCAGGCCCTGAGGCGTCCGGGGAGCATCCGGTGGCGGGACTTCTGGCTGAGCTGCGAAACCGTGGGGGCCAACGCCGTGCTGATCATCATCCTCATCGGCTTTCTGATGGGCTTGATCATCTCCTTCCAGTCCGCCATGCCCCTGCGGATGTTCGGCGCGGAAATCTACGTGGCCAGGCTTTTGGGTCTGTCCATGATCCGGGAACTCGGCCCGCTGGTCACGGCCATCATCCTGGCCGGTCGGTCCGGGGCGTCCTTTGCCGCGGAACTGGGCACCATGAAGATCAACCAGGAACTGGACGCCCTGACCACCATGGGCCTGGACCCGGTCCGGCTGCTGGTGGTCCCCCGAATGCTGGCCGCCATGTGCATGACGCCGCTGTTGACCATGGTGTTCATCGTCTTCAGCCTCATCGGCGGGGCCGTGGTCATGCTTTCCCTGGGCTATCCCCTGGTAAGCTACACTAATCAGGTGACGCTTTCCGTGGGCGTGGGGGATCTGGTCAACGGGCTGTTCAAATCCTTCGTTTTCAGCCTGCTGGTGGGCTGGATCGGGTGCGTGCGCGGCCTGCAGACCGGGCAGGGGGCCTGGGCCGTGGGCGCGGCGACCACCAGCGCGGTGGTCAGCGGGATTATTCTGATAGCGGTCATGGACGGCATATTCGCGGTGCTGTATTATGTCTTTAACTACTGAGGCCACGGCCTGCGGCATGGAAGCCGGTGACCGGGGCGCTCCGCTGATCCAGGTCCGGGCCTTGACGGCCGGTTATGGAGAACAAATCATTCTCCGCGACGTGAACCTGGAGGTCTTTCCCGGCGAGGTGTTGATCCTCCTGGGCGGTTCAGGATGCGGAAAAAGTACGTTGCTCAAACAGATGATCGGCCTGGAGCGGCCCATGTCCGGCACGGTATTGATCAGCGGCCGGGATATCCACGCGGCCCGGGGGGCCGAACGGACGCGTATCCTGCACGGCTTCGGAGTCAGCTATCAGACCGGGGCTTTGTTCGGTTCCCTGAGCGTCCTGGAAAACGTCCTGTTGCCGCTGGAAGAGTGTACGGACCTGCCCAAGCCCTTGCGGCTGCGCGTGGCGCGGATGAAGCTGGCCCAGGTGGGGCTGGCCGGGTTCGAGAACCACGCCCCTTCGGAGCTGAGCGGCGGGATGGTCAAGCGGGCGGCCATTGCCCGGGCCATGGCCCTCGACCCCTGTATTTTATTCCTGGACGAACCCTCAGCCGGGCTGGACCCCGTGACCTCCGCCGAGCTGGATGCCCTGATCCTGGACCTGGCCCGCAGTCTGGGCATGACCTTCGTGATCGTGACCCACGAACTGGCCAGCGTGTACGCCATCGCCGACCGGGTGATCATGCTGGACAAAGCCCGGCAAGGCATCGCGGCCCAAGGCGACCCGAGAACTCTGCGCGACCAATCCACTGACCCGCTGGTCCAGGATTTCTTCCACCGTCACGTATCTGGAGGGCGAATGTTAAAGGGTGAAACACCTGAACCCATAAACCGTGAACCCCTTCTCTCATGAGCGTCCAGACCAACTACGTCAAACTCGGGGCCTTCGTTTTGATCACCACGGCCTTGATCATCGCCGGGCTGATCGTGCTGGGCGGCGGCAAGCTCTGGAGCGAGCGCTTCCTTGTGGAAACCTATCTGGACGAATCCGCCCAAGGGCTGGAAGCCGGGTCCGTGGTCAAGATGCGCGGCGTCCAGGTGGGCAATATCGAACGGATATCCTTTGTTTACCTCAAATATCCCGAAGCGTTTCAGGCCGGACACCGCTACGTGCTGGTGGAGATCGGCCTGCAGGCCGACAAGTTCGGGGAATTCCCCCGGGACAGGTTCAAGGAACTCCTGACCGAGGAAATCGCTACCGGGCTGCGGATTCGGATCACTCCCCAGGGACTGACCGGAGCGGCTTATCTGGAACTGGACTATACCATTCCGTTTCGGGCTCCGGCCCTGCCCATCAACTGGACGCCTGCCGCGCCATACATTCCTTCGGCCCCGGGAACCATCGCCCGGTTCGAGGAAACCTTCGAGTCGGTCAGCACCACTCTGAAGAACCTGGAAGAGGTCAATCTGAGCGGCCCGGTGGAGCGCCTGGAGCAACTCCTGAGTCTGGCCATGGAGAAGGTCGACGCGGTTCAGACCGAACAGTTCAGCGCCGAGGCCATTGCCCTGATGGAAGAGCTGCGCCGGACCAACGCCCAGGTGGCTCGTCTTCTGGGCGGTACGGACGATCCCGCGGGGCAGGGCGAGAGGGTGGATCTGCAATCCATCTTCCAGGACGTCTCCCTGGCCATGCGCGAAGTGCGGGGCATGGCCGAAGAAGTGAATAAATGGGTCCATGCCGAGCAGGGCGGGCTGGAGGACGTGCGCCTGGCCATCGTCGATCTGCGGCGGACCATGGCCGGGGCCCCGGAGATGGTGGAGGATTTTTCCACCGCTGCGGACACGGCTCAGGAGAGTTTTTTACGCCTCCAACTGCTCCTGGGTCAGATCCAGCTTGGCCTGGCCTCGAAGCTGGAACAGATCGACGTCCTGCTGCACAACCTTGGACGATCCAGTGAAAACATTCGGGAAATCACGGATGACGCCCGGGATTATCCCTCCAGGCTGTTCTTCGGCGAACCCCCGTCCGGTTTTCGGAACCAGGAGTCCTTCCCATGAGCCGTTTGTCGCTTTTTTTGCACCCGATGAAGTATCTCGGCGTTTTTGCCTTGGCCATTTTACTGGGCCTGTCCGGTTGCGCCTCCCTGAATCGCCCAGACCCGGATCGTCGCCATTACCTGATCCAAGTCCAACGTCCCGAGCCCGCGCTGGAGCGTCCCGCCGAGGCTCCGATTCTGGCCGTGCGTACCTTTCGCGTCGCTCCGGCTTCCGATTCCAGGGGCATCGTGACCATCCGGGCCGACGGGCTGGTTCAGCGGGATTTTTACGAACGCTTCTTTCTGTCTCCGGGTGAGATGCTCGCCGGACAGTTTCGGAATTGGTTGAGCCAAGCCGGGCTCTTCAGCCTGGTCACGGACATGGGGGGGCTGACCGAGCCGGACCTGATTCTGGAAGGGTATGTTCAGGAACTGCACCGGGATCTGCGTTCCGACAGGCCCCAAGCCGCGCTGGCCCTGCAAATGCTGCTGCTGCGCCCGACCCGCTCCGGGGCCATGGAGGTGGTCGCGCAGCGGGATTATCACCAGGTTTTGGATCTGCCTGACGGTTCGATCAGTTCCCTGGTGGCCGGTTGGAATTCGGCCTTGGCAGGGATCCTCACGGACGTGGAGAGCGCCTTGCGGGACACGGCGCTTTCGCCGTTGGCTTCGAGCCGTCTTCAGGAACCGGATCAATGACCACCCGGGTCTACGACGCCGCAACCCACGTCTTCGACCCCTTGCACGCCTACTGGGAGTCCGAGGCCAACCGCAAGGTGGTCACGGTCTTGCTGGTGACCCTGTTCCTGGTCTCCCTGGGACTGATCGAACTGAACCGGCAAGGAATGTTGCCGGCGTCCCTGCAAGGGGTGGTCGGGTTGAGCCATTTTCAGGCCATCAACGCGGCCTTTACCCTGGTTTTGCTGGTGGAGGTGGTCAGCCTGATCTTCGTGCTGCCCTGCTCGGTTTCCAAGTCCGTGGGCAAGCAGTTCGAGATTCTGGCGCTGATCCTGTTGCGCAACTCCTTCAAGGAACTGGTCTATCTGCCCGAGCCCATCCAGCTCGGCACGGACATGATGCCGGTGCTGCGGATTCTGTCCGACGGCTTCGGGGCCCTGGCCATCTTCGTAATCCTCGGTCTTTACTACCGCCAGCAGAAGCAGCGCGGCGAACTGATGACCGGCGAGACCCGGTACCGTTTCGTGGCGGCCAAGAAGCTGGTGGCCCTGGGCCTGCTGGCGGTGTTCATCGCCCTGGCGGTCTATGGGGGTTGGGACTTTTTCTTCGGAGACCGTGCTTTTGCCTTTTTCGCCACTTTTTACACGGTCCTGATCTTCAGCGATATCCTGTTGGTTCTGGTTTCCCATCGATTCCTCCCGACCTTTCACGCAGTGCTGCGCAACTCCGGATATGCCGTATCCACCCTGTTGCTGCGCCTGTCCCTGACCGCGCCGCCGTATTACGACGCCGGAATCGGCGTGGCCGCGGCCCTTTTCGCCCTGGCCCTGACCTGGACCTATAACGGTTTTTACAGTACCAAGGATGGCTAAACTGGAGAGAGTCATCAACCTGTCTACAGGACGGAAGTCGTCATGAATCAGGAGCGTATGCCTTTATTTGTCGGCCTTTCGGAGATGGCCGGGGAGCATGCTGAGTTGGCCCGGGACTATCTGCAATATTTGCTGGCGGCCAAACGCAAGGAAGCGTCGAACCTGGTGGTGAAAGCCGTGGAAAACGGAGTCACCGTCAGGGACGTCTATCTGCGGGTCTTTCAGCCCGTGCTCTACGAGGTCGGCAATCTCTGGCAACGCAACCAGGTCTCCGTGGCCCAGGAGCATTACTGCACCGCGGCGACGCAGTTCACCATGTCCTTGCTCTACCCGTACATCTTCAGTGGCAAGCAGATCGGACATCGGTTCGTAGGGTGCTGCGTGGGCGGAGAACTGCACGAGATCGGGATGCGGATGGTCACGGACTTTTTTGAAATGGAAGGCTGGGACACCTACTACATGGGAGCCAACACGCCGGATGAGGACGTGATCCGGACCATCATCGAACAAAAGGCCGATGTGGTGGGCATCTCCGTGACCATGACTTTCCACCTGCACCTTGTGGGCCGCTTGATCCTGCGCATTCGCAGCCGTCCGGAATGCCGCGACGTCAAGATTATGGTCGGCGGATATCCTTTTCTGGCCAATCAGCAGCTTTGGAAGGGCGTGGGAGCGCATGCTTTTGCCCCGGACGCCCATCAGGCCATCGAGGTGGCCGGTCGTCTTCTGAACGACGGGAGAAAGCCATGAAAAAGACCGAACACCGCGACGTCATCGCCCTGCTGTGCGACGATATGGGGGTTGTCCGGGAAGTGCTCGCCGACGAGCGCAACCGGTTCGAGAATGTTCCCGCCGGGTTGCCGTTCACGGCCTTCGTCCATCCAACGTCCCTGATTAAAGCCCGAAACTTTCTGGAGGAAATTCGAAAAAGCGGCATTGTCCTGGACTGGGAGCTGGGCGTGTTTACCAACAACACGGTGACCATTCTCCGGTTCACCGGAATCCGCCATGAGAAGCAAACGGTCATAGTCGGGGCCGAGGACATCAACTCGGTCATGGAACTTTATGAAGAGATCCTCAGCATGCACGGCGACCAGATCTCCTTGCTCCGGGCCGAGGTCAAGAGGCGCAAGGAACTGGCCGACGAACTGCATTTGATAAATCTGGAAGGTTACGAGGAGGTCACCCGGCTGAACAACGAGTTGGTGACCATGCAGCGGGATCTGGTCAAGAAGACCCGTGCACTGGAAGCCTTGGATCAGCAGAAGAACCTGTTTCTGGGCATCGCGGCCCACGACCTGCGCAATCCCATCGGGAATATCCTGAACCTGAGCCAACTGCTCCAGGGCGAGTTTCAAGGCAAACTCAATGAAGACTCCGCGCTGTATTTCCAGTTGATCGATTCGAGCTGCGGCTTTCTGCTGCAATTGATCTCGGACCTACTGGACTTTTCCCAGATCGAGTCCGGCAAGTTGACCCTGGAACTGGAAACCGTGGACCTGGAAGCGTTGATCTCCCAGCAGATATCCTACGCCCGGACCTCGGCCGAGGCCAAGGGCGTGGAGCTGGTGTTCGCCGTCCAGGGAGAGGGTCCGCACGTCATCCAAGGGGATCGCGGTCGCCTGACCCAGGTGGTGGACAACCTGGTCAGCAACGCCGTGAAGTTCAGCAGCGCGGAGAGCCGGGTCGAAATCAGCCTGGCCCGGAAAGAGAAGGATCTGCTGTTCACGGTCCAGGATCATGGAGCGGGCATCAGCCCGGAAGACCAGGCCAAACTATTCCAGCCTTTTGCCAAGGCCTCGGCCCGGCCCACCGCCGGAGAACGCAGCACCGGCCTGGGCCTGAGCATCGTCAAACGAATTGTCCAAGCCCACGGAGGCGAAGTCCGCTTGGAGAGCGTCGTCGGCCAGGGAACGACGTTGCGCGTACGTTTGCCGATGGGAAACGGATAGCGCAAAGCTTTTCGGTATTCAGGCCCGCGCCCCAGTAGCCCGGCCTTCTTCTCCCAGCACTTTCCAGACAAAAATATTCTTGGCGATTTCGTCGTCCAAGGCCAGTTCGGTCTGCTCGTATTTGATGCAGAAGGCCGGGGTCTTGCGGTGGACCGTGACCACTGTTCCCGGATTCAGGCCCAGCGAGATGAGCTGTTGCAGGTTGGAGTGGCTGCCGGGTTTGATGTAGGTGATGGTGCCTTTCTCGCCGGGTTGCAGTTCGTCCAGGCCGACCACCGTGTTGCTGATGGTCCGCTGTCCGGCGTGACAGCACGGGCCTTTGGGGATGGGCTTGCCGTCCGGACAGATTTCCGGATGGCCCAGCAAGGTGCAGATGGATTCCTCCACTTCGGGCAGCAGGGCGTGCTCCACCTCGCAGGCGATCTTTTCCATTTCCGAGTTTTTGAGTTTCAGAATGCTCTTGAGCAACACCTCGGCCAGGCGGTGCCGACGCATGATCTTTTCGGCATGGGCCTTGCCCTCACGGGAAAACAGGATCTTGCCCTCGCCGCGGACGAGCAGACCTTGGCGTTCCAGTTCGGAAACATCCTCATCCGAAAAATCCACGCAACAGTACTTTCTGACGTCCTCCAGAGCGTACTTCCCGCATTCGCTGGCGCAGAGCACGGCCTCCAGAATTTCCTCGTGTTTGTGTTCCATGGTTGATGATCCTTGTGAGTCGAAGACGCTATGTGAAGGTGATCCCGGCCAAGCGACACACGTGGTTCAGCAGGCCGGCCAGGACGATGGCGTAGACCGTTACCGTGCCCAAGATCAAGGCCCCGGCCCGGGCGCCGCGTTCCTTGAACAGGACGATGGTCGCGTTGATGCATGGGGCCAGAAAGGTCATCAGCACCAGGTTGACCACGATTTGCAGGTTGGTGAACAGGGGGCTGAGGTGCTCCAGTTCGGCCACGCCGCTTTCCCGGCGGATCATGGTCTTGATGAACACCTGGATGCTCTGTTCCGGAAGGCCCATGACCGTGTTGATCACCGGCCCCAGGGCGGCTTCCAGGGCGTTCAGCCCGCCCACGCGCTGGAAGAGGAAGATGAACATCGAGGCCAGGACAAAGATCGGCAAAGCCTCCTTGATGAAAAAAAAGGTCTTCTGAGAGGCCATTTTGATCACCGGCCAGGGCTTGGGCAGGCGCATGGTCGGGATTTCCAGGATCAGGTGAGAGCGCTTGCCCGGAATGACCTTGTTCGCCAGCCAGCCGGCCAGGAGCAGTTGCGAAAAAATCAATCCATAAACCGTGATGGAGGCGGAGACGGGCATCTTGGCCAGAATGATCATCATCACCGCCAGCAGCGGGGCGCACGGCAGGCACAGAAAGACCAGGAACGAGGCGATGTTTTTTTCCTTGTCCGTACTGAGTACCCGTGTGGTCAGGATGGACATGGTCACGCAGGAAAAGCCCATGAACAGAGGGATCACGCCCTTGCCGTTCAGGCCGATCAGGCGGAAGACCCGGTCCAGAAGAATGGAAATCCGGACCAGGTATCCGGAGTCCTGCAGAAAACCGAAGGCGATGTAGAAGCAGAAGATCACCGGCATGACCAGCCCCAGGGCCAGAAAGACCCCGGTGGGGAACACGCCGAAATCCGGGTCCATGAGCATGTCCCGGATCAGGGCGCTGGGAATGAAGTCCACCAGGGCCGCGAGCAGCGGGATCAGGTGGGCCTCGAAGAGTTGGTCGTGGATCGTATCCACCAGGAAGGTGGCCCCAAAGGCCCCGATGAAATAGTACAGGAGCACAAGGATACCCAGGGCAATGGGAATGCCGGTGGAAAGTTGGGTGCACCAGTCGCCGAAGGAGAGGATCAGCGAACTTTTGGTTGGCGGTTCGACCTTTTGAACCTGTTCGGCGATCCTGGCGGCCTCGGCCTGGTAGAGGTTGCTCAACTCGATATCCACGGCAAGGGGCCTTTCCCGACGGGCTTCCTCGGCGAGTCGGTGAAGCTGGTCGAGCATTCCGGCCCCGTATTTATCCAGGATGTATCGTTCCACGGCCGTGTCCTCGGTGAGCAGCAGGATGCCCAAGGCCCTGGAAGAAAACGGGCTTGAAGGCATCAATTTCTGCACCACCGAAAGAAACTGTTCGACCCGCTGGGAGTACGTCACAAGAGGCTTCATCGGCCGGACGTCGTCCAAAGCCCGGCCGAGCTCCCGCACCCCGATTCCTTCCCGGGCAATGGTGGTCATTACGCGCATGCCCAGCTTTTCTGAAAGCTTGGCGTAGTCGATCTCAATGCCTCGGGATGCGGCCTCGTCGACCATGTTCACGACCAGAAGCATGGGCAGCCCGTATTCCGCGAACTGCAGGGCGATGGCGATGGTCCGCTTCAGGTTTTTGGCGTCCGCCACCAGGACGAGACGCAGGTCTTCGCCCGGGATTTCCGGGGACAGCAGAATGTCCCGGGAGGCCCGTTCATCCTCGTTGGTGGAGAACAGAGAATGGATGCCCGGCGTGTCCAGGGCCGTTCCGTCTCGCCCTTTGAGCCGTCCCCGAGGAATGGAGACCGCGATGCCGGGGATCGCGATTTCAGCGCAGTCGGAAGCGGTCAACCGGTCGTACAAGGTGCTCTTGCCGACTTTCATCGTGCCGATGAACACATAATGGGGGCTGGGCCCCTTGTGGGCGTCGGCACGGCAGGAGGTGTCGCATTGGTCACAGATGGTCATGGTCGTCTCACGTTCGTCTCTCGGTCGTCATGTGGGTGGAGGGAAAGGTACTTCGTCCGTTCCCGCCGGTGGTCGCTTTCCTTCCCAAGCTTTCCGAAGGCCGTCAAGTTACCCCTGTTTGGTTCAAGGGCATCGAAATCGAAATCGAAATCGTGATCGAAATCGGAAAATACGTGCTTCACGCCGTAATGACGCCATCTTCTTGATATGATGTTCGATTTCGATCACGATTTCGATTTCGATTTCGATACCGATCCGATAGTGCGTGAAAATCGAGAGATCACATCTGCCCAGGGAAGGCTGTCGACCGGGGATTGATCTTTTTGGGGACTGCTGTCACCTTGTCAGAAAGTTGGTTCCATAACGGACGGACCCGGAATGACGAGGGTGTCCGTCAAACCAAGGAGGGAGCATCATGAAGAAGAATACCATCATAACCAGCCTGGCTCTGAGCGGGTTTTTGTTGTTCGCCGGCACGGCGGCCGTTTCCGCTGTAGCCCTGGACGGGGAGAAACTCTATCAGGAGCGGTGTTCCCAGTGCCACGGTTTGGGGCGGGTTGAGCGGGCCACCAAAGACCAGGCTGGCTGGGAAACCACGGTGGACCGGATGATCGGCAAGCGAGCCGGATTGCTCAACGCCGAGGAGCGGGACGCCGTGGTGGAATATTTGGCCAACCGGTAGGGCGGTTTTGTGAACAAGAACGCCGCGAACACGGCCGTTGTCGCCTTGGCGATGACGGCCGTGCTGTTTTGGCTGGGGGCACTCCCTTGTTTTGCATTTGATCAGGCGGACCTGGAGCGCCTTCTGCTCACTCGGTCCTGTCCGGGATGCGACCTTAGCCGGGCGGACCTGAGCAAAGCCGATCTGACCAAGGCTGATCTGTGGGGCGCGGATTTGCGGTTCGCGAATTTGGCGGAAGCCAATCTGCTTGAAGCGGATTTGCGCGAAGCCGACTTGCACGGGGCCGACCTCCATATGGCCAACCTGATCCGGGTCGATCTCAAGGCCGCGGACATGACCACCTCGGACGCGACCGGGGCCAATCTGTACAGGGCGGTGCTTGCCGGAGCCGACCTGACCGAAGCCGTCCTGTTCAAGGCCAACTTGCACAGGGCGGACCTGAAGAACGCGCGCTTGGTTCGCGCGAACCTGTTCCTGGCGGACCTGAGCCGAGCCGATCTGAGAGGGGCCGAGATCGACGGCGTGGAATGGAACGGAGCCAACCTGATCGGCGCCGTGTGGATCGACGGGCGGACATGCGGCCCCGGTTCCAGGGGCGAGTGCAGGTTGGACTGAAGGAACGTGCTCTGGAACCGGGGGGGCATCTCAGCGTCAGATGATCAATGTCCGTGGTGGTCCGTCGGAGCCGAAGCGTCGCCCCATTGCTCCAGCCATTCC
>NZ_FXUJ01000018.1:0-88322 GCF_900182865.1 Desulfonatronum zhilinae | reverse complement strand
TTGTTCCAGGCAGCGAGAGCTCGGGCTCGCGGGTATCGAAACGTGGAGAATTTCATCATGATAGTCTACCTAATCGCGGCTCCGATTCAGATATTAATAACATCATGAATTCCACATCAAACGTCGAAGAACCAAAGAAAAGTTTATGTTTATCGAAGAATTAGCTAATTATAGATGCCCAGTGTCTATGAGGGAAATGAAAATTGTTGATTCAAAACATAATGACATTGGTGAAGTAGTTTCTGGAAGAATTCAATGTGCTGATTTTGAATATCTGATCGAAGCAGGAATACCTGACTTCACTTATCCCAAAGAACTACCAGAAGCTGATTTTAATTCAAGAGTAAGCTATAATTCAGTATCTGAAGATTATGATAATGTTCAAAACGTTACTTTTAAGATTTTAGAAGTGGACGAAAATGAAATTCGTTCAAATATGATTGATTTTTTACAACTTGAACTTGGTCATAGAGTTCTTGAAACAGCAGCTGGAACAGGCTTGAATTTCCCCTTTATTGTCAGGGCACTGAATGGTAAAGGGGAACTGTACGCTCAAGATATTTCAAATGGTATGCTTCAAAAAGCAAAGGCACAATATCATTCTAAGAAATACCAAAGCGAAATGTTTTTCTCTTATTCAATTTGCAACGCTGCTTACCTACCGTTTCCAGATAACTATTTTGATGCGGCATTTAGTTTTGGAGGCATTGGTGTTTTTAGCGATCAAAAGCGTGCTATTTGCGAAATGTGCAGGGTTGTAAAGCCACAAGGGAGAGTCGTTTTTGGTGATGAAGGCGTTGCACCTTGGCTTAGGGCCGCGGAATATGGTAAAATACTTATTGACAATAACAAATTCTATCAGAATGAAGTTCCATTGGATCTTTTACCAGTAGATGCTCGGGATCTTTGTGTACGCTGGATCATGGGTGGAGGCTTCTATCTTGTCGATTTTACTGTAGGTGAAGGTGAACCTGTGGCGAATTTCGATTATCCCATACCTGGACAACGTGGAGGAACACTCAGGACAAGGTATTATGGCAAGTTGGAAGGTGTTTCGCCCGAAACACAAGGACTTGTCAGGGATGCTGCAAAGAAATGCAAACTATCCATGCATGACTGGCTTGATGCAGTTCTCAAAGACGCAGCGAATATTACTCTAAAAGGTAAATAAGATGAAGTCATTTCGCTGGAAAAAGATAGGATTGGTCTATGAAAATGACATGGCTGGATGGTCACATAGTTCACATCCTTGCATTATAAACACGGAAGATGATAATTTTATTGTGGCATTTACTTGCCGTGATAACATGTCAAAATCGCATATTTTCTTGAGCAAGGCTATTATAAAAGATTCAACACTTCTGCTCTTCGACTCTCCAAAACTTTGCCTATCTCCCGGACCACTAGGTTTTTTTGATTGTGATGGTGCTATTAGTGTATGTTTTGTGAAGCACAACGATTTTCTCTATCTTTATTATGTAGGCTGGCAAAACCTACCTCAAAGAATGTGGATCTGCGATACTGGAAGGGTTATTGTAGATCATGTATCTTTAAAAATGGATAGAGAATTTTATGGTCCAATTATTGGGCGTGATAAGAATAATCCTTTATTTGCAGCAGCGACAGCTTTTTTAATAATAGATGGCATCTGGCATACTTGGTATAATTCAGGATTGAAGTGGGAGGAATCATCAAATGGCTTGAAACATTATTATGGAATACATCATGCAATATCTCCTAATGGTATTGACTGGAACTTTGATAATGAAATGTGCATTCCATTTGCGGATGAATATGAATATGCTTTTGGCAGGCCATCAATCATTAAAATAAATAATACATATTGCATGTGGTTTGCTCACAGAGCGACAAAATATATCGATAAGTATAGAATGGGTTTTGCGTATTCATATAATCTTAAGTCTTGGAATAGGGATGATAAGTTATCCGGAATTGACGTTTCCAATGATGGATGGGACAGCGAAATGATTTGCTACCCTTATGTGTTCGAACACAAGGGTCGTTATTTTATGCTCTACAACGGCAATGGATACGGAAAATCAGGTTTTGGTCTGGCCGTACTGGAAGAAGATTAAAATGAGGAATATCGTTATTATCGGCAACACCACTGGCGCGGAAATCCTCTACGGCTATTTGCAAAAGGATAGCCGCTACAAGGTCATGGCTTTTAGTGTTGATGCAGCATATATCACAGATTCAAAGCTTTGCGGCCTTGACGTCGTTCCCCTCGCTGAATTGACCAGACTCTACCATGCTGATCAGATCAATGTCCTGTTGGGCGTAGGCTACAACGGGCTGAACGCCGTCCGCTCCGAACTCTACCACCGAGTCAAATCCATGGGCTTTCTGGTAGAAACGTATATCCACCCCACGGCCACCATTCTCACGGAGTCCCCTGTCGGCGAAGGCTCCGTAATCCTTGCCTCCACGGTGGTCGAACCCTTTGCCGAAATTGGCTATAACAGCTTTGTATGGTGCAACTGCACCATTGCCCATCATGCCCGGGTTGGCGATCATGCCTGGATTGCCTCGAACACCATCATTTCGGGTCAAGCCGGGATCGGTGACCGGACTTTTGTCGGCGTAGGCGCGGTGGTGGCCAACAAGGTCAGGGTGGCGGAGGACAACCTGATTGGCGGCGGGGCCTTCATTTCCCGGGATACCCATCCCAATGAGGTCTGGCTGGCGCGCAGCGCGGAAAAGCATCGGTTTGACGCCCAGACGTATGCTGGACATTTTTTGGTTTGATTTTTTTCTCCAACAAGTAGAGATCATGCTCGATTCAAAATTGCAAAACATGCTCGCGGATGTGTTCGAACTTCAACCGCGGCAAATCCATGCCGCCTTGTCGCGTGAAGACGTGGACAACTGGGACTCGCTGAAACAGATGGATCTGGTGCTCAGCCTAGAACGGGGCTACGACATTTCCCTGACGTTTGACGAGATCATCGGCATCCAGTGCGTCCAGGACATTCTAGACCTGCTGGCGGCCCGGGGGGTGGGATGAACATTGCCAGAGCGAAAATTCTCGTAGCCGGTGGCGGCGGCGACATCGGATTTTTTCTGGCCAGGGATCTGCATAGCCGAGGGGCCGCCGTCTGCATCGCGGACCGGAACCTGGACCGTCTTCAAAACGCGGGGCTGGATATTCCAGGCTTTACGGTTGACGCCACTGATCCCGACTCCGTCCTGAACATGATTGCGGCGGTCATGGACACGATTGGCGGCCTTGACGTGTTAGTCAACTGCACAGGCGCCATCTACAGCGAGCCCTTGCTCAACCTGACCAATCCTCGCGACATGCGCCATAGCCACGCCGCGTTTACGCGCATCCTGGAAGCCAACCTGCACACGGCCTTTGTCCTGGGTTCGGTTGTGGCTGAACGGATGGCCCGCACCCGCACCCGCGGCCTGATCCTCAATTTCAGCTCCATCAGCGCCCGGGGCAATGCCGGGCAGACAGCGTACGCCGCAGCCAAGGCCGGACTGGAGGCCATGACCAGGGTCTGGGCCAAGGAACTGGGGCCGCTGGCCATTAGGGCCGTTGCCCTGGCCCCGGGATTCATTGACACGCCGTCCACACATCAGGCCTTGACCCCATCAATCATCAAGCACGTCCAAGCCAACACCCCCCTGCGCCGTCTCGGTCGACAGGACGAGGTGGCCAGCGCCGTGCGGTCCATCATCGAGAACGATTTCATCACCGGAATGGTGCTGGACGTGGACGGAGGGCTGACGTTTTGAGCCTGCACAGCGTTGAACCCGCGCACGTCCGTGGCCGGGCCTTCACGCAGTATGCAGCTACATCCAGTTTTTTCCCCATTATCGGGATGGTTCTGGAGGCCAAACAGGATGGCTGGATAATGGCCGCCAATCCCCTGGAACCGTCTTCACTGCTTGTTGTGCATAAATTCGGTTTTTGTCAGGTAGTCGATCTGGTTCCTAACAATCCGCTGGACCATGCCATCGTCGAAGTCTTGTCCGGCCGGACAGTATACGACTTCCTTCCATCGAAATTGCGCGTGTACGCTGTTACCAATACATGGTTCAGCGCGATCCAGGCCGATGCGCGTTATACGGTCGAGGAAAGCCAACGGGTCAGATTCTTGCCAGGTGACGCTCCGATGATTGCAAGGCCGCATGAAACTCTGACTATGGAAAATATTTATGATGTTTCCGCGGCATTGGGGCTTGAGCTTGGCTCGCGGTTCTGGAACAGTTCTGCTGATGCCGTTTTGCAGGGTCTGGGGTGTTTCCTTCGGGATGCGCACGGCAACCCGGCCAGTCTGTGCTATGCGGCTGCGGTCAGCAACAACACGGCTGAAATCGACGTCATGACCCATCCCGAACTTCGTGCGCAAGGCCTGGCTGTCCGCGCAGTGCAGGCCTTTGTCGGTCAGTGTCGCGAACGAGGGATCATCCCCCTCTGGGACTGCTTCGCAAATAATTCCGGCTCGGTCCAGACAGCTTTGCGCTGTGGGTTCAACCGTTCATACGCCTACCGTTTCCTGACCATCAAGCCGACGGAATGATCCATGCAGCACTACAACCTCTCCACCCTCCTCAACGTCTCCCTCCCCGCTTGGTCCGAGCGTCCGGCCCTGCACTACCCGGAGGCCGTGGTCACCTACGCAGAGCTGCAAGCCCGGTCCAACGGCTTTGCCGGACTGCTGCTGGAACAGGGGCTGTCCGCGGGGTGCGTCGTGGGCATTGCCTCCAGCAAGCGTCCAGACACCTATGCCCTGATGCTGGCCTGTCTGCAGCTTGGTATCCCCTACGTCAATCTGGACGTCACCAGCCCGGAGGAACGCCTGGAACGGATCTGCGTCACCTGCAGGCCGGACCTGCTTTTTGCCGATCATCCAGCACCGCTCTTTTCCAGCCTGGCCGCAAGGCTGGGCTCGATTTTCATCGGGCCTGACCGGGTCCTGCCCGAAGTTTTCCACATTCCCGAGGTCGTGCGACTGGCCGTGGACGGTTCGACCATCGCCTACATCATGTATACCTCCGGTTCCACGGGTATTCCCAAGGGCGTGGCCGTCACCCACCAGAATCTGCTGCACTTCATCGCCTGGACCAAGGACTTCTTCGGGATCACGTCCGAGGACAATTTCGCCCAGTTGAGCCCCTTGTACTTTGACAATTCTGTTTTCGACTTTTACTCCACCTTCTTCACCGGGGCCAGCCTGACCCCGATCCCCCAGGATCTGCTCACCCAGCCCAAGACATTGGTGGATCATGTAACGGCCATGAACTGCACGATCTGGTTTTCCGTGCCATCCCTGCTAGTCTATCTCCTGAACATGAAAGTGCTCACCGGCTGGGAGCTGGAGGCGGTCCGCGTCTTCACCTTTGGCGGCGAGGGGTTTCCAAAGACCGAGTTGCGCAAGCTTTACGACCTCTATGGCCACCGGGCTCGCTTGGTGAATGTTTACGGGCCAACTGAATGCACCTGCATCTGTTCCAATTGGGAGATCACTGAGGCCGATTTCACGGACATGACCAACTTGGCCCCCCTGGGGCGGCTGAACCCCAACTTTTCCTGCCTGATCATTGGAGAGGACAACCACCCGGTCCCGGACGGTCAGCCCGGCGAGCTGCACCTTTTGGGGCCGAATGTTTCCGCTGGCTACTACAACGATCCTGAGCGCAGCGCCTCGGCCTTTACCCCCTGCGAGCATCCGCCGCATCTGCTCAAGCCCTGCTATAAGACCGGCGACTTGGCCCGCCTGGAAAACGACGTCCTGTATTTCCACGGCCGCAAAGACAACCAGATCAAGCACATGGGATACCGCATCGAGTTGGAAGAGATCGAGGCTGCCTTGAACTCGTTGCCGGAAATCGGACAGGCTGCGGTGGTCTATCACCGCATTCAGGCCGCCTATGGCAAGATCGTGGCCTACGTGGCCCCGGACTATCCGGACAAGACATTGGAACCGGCACAGATCAAAAAACAACTAGAAAGCCTCCTGCCATCCTACATGATCCCCAGTAAGGTCATCGCCCTGGACCACCTACCCAGGAATGCCAACGGGAAGGTGGATCGGGTTTTGTTGAGCAATGACAGGGGGCAGTGAGCAATGAGTTGGGAATAATGGGCAATGAATTGAAAGTGAAATATCTCCATTTTTACAGCAGCAAAATCTTCTGAAGAGCAACATGACAAGCGCCCTGCTCATTGCCCTGTTCCTTCTGATCAACACGACCATCGCCGTGCTGTTCAAAACCATCGCCCTCGGCCCTGGCGGCTCCAGCTACATGGCCCTGGTCCTTGAACCCCGTTTCTATTTTGCCTGCATCCTCTTTGCGGCCCAGGCCGCAATATGGCTGGCCGTGCTCCGCCGTTTGCCCCTGTCTCAAGCCTACCCTTTCACCAGCCTGAACGTGGTTATCACTCTGGCCATCGCCGCATTCTTTTTCAACGAGAGCATCACCCTGGGCAATCTTCTGGGGGCAGTGGTGATCATGGCCGGGGTATGGGTGATTGCGCGTGGGGAGCATTGAACTCATGGCATACTACCTCATCCTCTACCTCGCCATCACCATGGCCGCTGCCGGCCAGGTCCTGCTCAAGCATGGCGCAGACAAGGGCGGTTTGAATCTCGGCATCCTGCGGCTGAATCTGTGGGTCGTGCTGGGCTTTTTGGCCATGGGTGGGTCCATGCTCATGGGAATCAGAGCGTTGAGCGTTGTGCCCTTGCGGGACATGGCATTCATCCTGCCTGCGGTCTTCATTTTTGTGCCGGTATTCGCAAGGGTATTCCTTGGCGAACGAATCAGCAGGGCAACCATGATCGGGACGATGATCATTCTGGCTGGCATGGTCGTTTTTCATCTGCCACTGGGCTGGCCATCCTGAAGTCATACTCATTTCCAATATGTGAGACACCATGGCTCAATGCACCACTGGGTGGCGATCCTGGCTCTCCCTTCCAGGTGTTTATAGTTTCTGCATGGACCTTCTGGGTGGGAAGCGGGGGGGGCAAATTTTCGTCGATACGTGCATCCGTCCCCAGTCGGGCATGTCTATTCTGGATATCGGTTGCGGACCGGCCGCGATCCTGGGTTATCTTCCAGAGGGTGTTGAATATGTAGGCGTTGATGTCAGCCAGCAATACATTGATGCGGCAACAAGGCAGCATGGGGGCAGAGGCCGTTTTTTTTGCATGTCCGTTGACGATCTCTCCGAGAATGATTTTGGCGTGTTTGACCTTGTCCTGGGTACCGGCGTCTTGCACCATCTTGACGATGCCCAGGCCAGGAGCTTTTTTAGTTTGGCGGGGCGCATGCTGCACACTGAAGGGCGCTGCCTGACTCTGGATCCCTGTTTGAACAAAGGGCAACATTGTATTGCCAGGGTGCTGATTCATCTGGACAGGGGCCGTAATGTGCGTACCGCGCAGGAATATGCCGCACTGGCAAGCGCATCCTTTTCCGATGTCTCCCAGACACTGCGCCATGACCTGTTGAGGGTTCCGTATACGCATCTGATCATGGAGTGCAGGAAATCATGATCACACCTTCCGCGCCTCACTTGGCCGCTTCTTTCGACCTTGACGCAATGATCAACCCCCATGTTGACGCATTGCTTCAGGACCATGAATTCATGCAATGCGCGTTTTCACCCATGATTCAGGAAGGGATGTCCTCATCGCCAGCGGACCAGCTGGCCATGCTGAAGCGTGAAGCTGAAAAAACGTTGCTCATGATTTCGCCGTATCTACGGCCAGGTATGCGGGTTCTTGAGATCGGCGGCGGCATCGGCTTGACGTATGCGGCCTTGCTCAACATGGACATTGACGTAACATCCCTGGAGCCGGGCGATCAGGGTTTTGGCGACCGCCATCGGGCAGGATTTCGGTTTTGCAAGATATTGGGAGTGGACCCCAGGGGATGGGTGAAGGCTGGAATTGAGGAATACCCTTTCCAGAAGCAAGGCTATGATCTTGTGTTTTCCTTCTTTGTACTTGAGCATATCCAGAACCTGAATCAAGCGTTTCGTGTCATGGCGGGCAATCTTCGACCCAAAGGCGTGATGGTGCATCGTTGTCCGAATTATTCCGTCCCATTTGAACCGCACTTCAATATCCCCCTTGTTCCCTTCTTTCCGCGGTGGACAGCCCACTTGCGCCCATGGCTGCGCAAAAGCCCGGTATGGAACGGGTTGCGGTTCACCACGACAGGCGGAATCAAAAGGCTCTGCGCCAGACACGGATTGCGACCGGTATTTCGTAAGGGCTTGATCGCCACAGCTCTTGAACAGGTGCTTGACGATCCTCTGTTCGCTTCCCGGAAACGCATGTTCATCAAATCCGCAGGCTTGTTGCGGAAAACCAAACTTCTTGTCTTATTGCACAGAACCCCGGCTGCATGGAATACTCCCATGGAATTTCTGGCCTCGAAAGTCTGATTTCCCATACTCTGCACCAAGGAACAGGTGAGCCATCGTGACCAATCGAATCCCCTTCAATCGCCCCTACATAGTAGGCAAGGAACTGTACTATATCGCCCAGGCCGTCATCGAGAACAACTGGATTTCCGGCGGCGGTCCGTTCACGAAAAAATGTCAGGTATGGCTGGAAAAAACCTTGGGCGCTCACAAGGCTCTTTTAACGCACTCTTGCACCGCTGCCCTGGAGATGAGCGCCATGCTCTGCGACATTGGTCCTGGCGACGAAGTGATCATGCCTTCGTTCACCTTTGTTTCCACGGCCAACGCTTTTGTCCTGCGTGGCGGAGTGCCTGTGTTCGTGGACATCCGGGAAGACACCCTGAACATGGACGAACGCCTTCTTTCCGAGACCGTCACGCCACAAACCAAGGCCATTGTTCCTGTACATTATGCCGGAACGCCCTGCGATATGAACGCGATTCTGGCCCTGGCCAGGAAACATGGCTTGCGCGTCATCGAGGATGCTGCCCAGGGGCTTATGTCCACCTACGGAGGCAAGAGCCTTGGCGCGTTGGGAGATCTTGGTTGCCTCAGTTTCCACGAAACGAAGAACATCATCAGCGGGGAGGGAGGTGCTCTGTTGATTAACGACCCGGCCTTGATCGACAGGGCGGAGATGATTTGGGAAAAAGGCACCAACCGCAGGCAGTTTTTTCAGGGCCAGGTGGACAAGTACACCTGGGTGGACATCGGCTCATCCTACCTGCCCAGCGATATCATCGCCGCCTTTCTCTACGCCCAACTGGAGATGGCCGATAAGATCATTTCAGCCCGATGCGCTTTGCTGGGGCTGTACATGGAGGGCTTAAAGGAACTGGAGGCCGAGGGACTTGTCCGGCTTCCGTCCGTTGACAGTCGCGGAACCTGTAACGGCCACATCATGTACCTCATCACCGGTTCATTGGAGGAACGGTCCAGGCTGATTGCCTATTTACTGGAGAGGGGCATTACCGCCGTATTCCACTATATCCCGTTGCATTCATCACCCATGGGTCTGAAACATTGCCGGATATCCGGCGGCATGGGCGTCACGAACCGGATCAGTGAGCGTCTTCTGCGCCTGCCCATGTTTTATGAAATGCAGGAAACCGAAGTGATGAAAGTGGTTGACGCCGTGCGAGGTTTTTATGATCGCTAGCGAAGTTTTCGAGCGACTGAGCGTCCAGGCCGGTAATCATCTTGAGAAGATATTGCAAAAGCCTTGGAAACTTTTTTCATTTTTTTTCTTGTTGATCGTTGCCTTGAAATGGCCGTTCTTCACAATTCCGCCAGTCTGGGACGAGGCGTTCAGCATTTTTCCCGCCGCTGACTTTCTGGTCAATAACGGATTCGACTATCGCCTGTTGCTGGAACAGCCGCGCTACCATGACGGCGGGCCGACTGCCCATGGTCTTTCCTTGTTGACCTTGTTCACGGCGCTGGTGCTGAAGATCACGGGGGGCGGGACGACGGCATGGATGGTGCTGCATACCGTGCAGTGGTTGATGGCGGCGGCCATCGGGGCAATGCTTTCAAGCATCTTCCATAGGGTATTCGAGCGCATCCCGTCCTTTCTGCTCGCGTTCGCCTGCCTTTGCTACCCGCTTGTGCTGGCCCAGCTTGGTTTCATGTACGTGGAGGTGCCGGTGCTTTTTTTTACGGTGCTGGCTTTTTATGTTTTTCTCCAGGATCGTATATGGCTCGCCTCGCTGTTCCTTGTCGTCGCATGCCTTACCAAGGGCAGTGCGCTGATCGGGGTTGGCGCTTTGTCCTTGACGGTTTTGTTTAGTTCCCCTGCTCTTTCCTGGATCAGGCGCATTGCCAACGCAATAGTTGTGGCGCTCCCGTCCCTGATAGCCGTCAAGGTCTATATGACTATGTACAGCGGAGGGCAGTCTCGAGCTGGGGTGGATATGTCTGGCATTATTCCTACTCTTGTACAAAAAAATCTGGCAGCCTATCATGGATATCTTGCTCTGGTTCCGGAAATATTGCTTCTTTTGATCGCGGGAATCGTTTTTTCATTAATTGCTATATTGATTCGGTTCAAAAACAATCAGTATGCCAATTTTTCGAAGAACAAGGTTGTCCTGATCAACGCTTTCTTCGTCGCAACATTTGTTGTTTTTTATTCGATAATTTACAATTTTTATCAGACAACAGACAGTCATTTTTTAACTCGATACCTAGCATATGTAATTCCTTCCATTTATTTTATGCTGTACTACACATTCAACAAATTGCCAATCAACTCAGCATTCAAAGTTTTTATCCTGTTAATATTTATTGCTGTATCGATTTTGAACAGAAACGGGTTGCTTTATCCACCGATACCTATATCAAGTATCGCAATGGCGGAGCGTTCGGAGGAATACATTAATGGCTACCTGGTCCAGAAAGAGTATACCGAACTTATCGAAAAAAATGTTCCGGCAGAAGTTCCAGTTTATGTCAGTCTTCCAGATTTTTATTTAATGAATTATCCTGTTTCAGGATATGTCACGGAGTCTCTGTCAAATATACACTACATCATACACACTCTCAAAAATAATGGGCAAAATTTTTATTACCCGGATCATTTCTTTCTTGTATATAGCTACCCTTGGTTAGGTGGGCAAATGATAGCGAGAATGATTCAGGACGTGATGCGTAATGACGAGTTTTCTCATGAAATTGTTGCGTCATATGAGCGTGGTTTTTTCAGCGCCTATGTGTTTGAAGTGAATAGGGTCAAAGATATCGTTCCGCAGCAATATTGATTGTTATTTGCGAATTATCGGGTCATATAACTGAAGTCTAATTCATTGATACTTAACCCAGCCAATCAAACCCAACCAGCCCTATGGCTTCCCCAATGAACCAGACACCCGTCACCCTCTCCCTGGTGATCCCCTGCTACAACGAAGAGCAGACCCTGGAACTCTGTATTGATCGTGTCCAGGCCATTGCGCATGAAGCTTTATCCCTGGAATTGATCATTGTCGACGACTGCTCCACTGACAGCAGCCTTCAGGTTGCTGAATCTCTGGCCCGGAAATACCCGAATGTTCAAGTGTTGCGCCATGAACGGAACCTGGGAAAGGGCGCGGCATTGCGCACCGGATTTGCCCGTGCCACGGGTGATTTTGTGGGAGTGCAGGACGCGGACCTGGAATACGATCCCAGGGACTTGCGGCACTTGCTGGTCCCCCTGGTCGAGGGGCGGGCGGACGTGGTTTTTGGGTCGCGGTATCTCTATGCCGGGGAACGGCGGGTGCTCTACTTCTGGCACAGCCAGATGAACCGGGCGCTGACCTTTCTTTCCAACATGTTCAGCGACCTGGGCCTGACGGATATGGAAACCTGCTACAAGCTCTTTCGCCGGGAGATCATTCAATCCATCCGCATCGAGGAAAACCGGTTCGGGTTCGAGCCTGAGCTTGTTGCCAAGGTGGCTGAGATGCGCTGCAGGGTCTACGAAGCCCCTGTTTCCTACCAGGGCCGTACGTATGCCGAGGGCAAGAAGATCAACTGGAAAGACGGGCTGCGGGCCGTGTACTGTATCCTGCATTACGGCGCTTACGCCTCCCCTCAGTCGCTCCAATTCCTGGTTTACCTGTTCATCGGGGGAACGTCGGCAATTCTGAACCTTGCCGTGTTTCTCGCCCTCTTGCCCCATCTGTCCATCGTACTGGCCGCGGGCATTGCTTTTTACGTCGGCGCGGCTTTGAACTACTGGCTCTCAACGCATATCCTCTTCCGAAAAAACATCAAATGGAAATCCTGGACGGAGCAGGTCGTGTATTATGCCGCGGTAACAGGAGTGGCCCTTGTCGACGTCTCCCTGACCAAAGCCCTGATTTCCGTTGGTCTCGCCGCCACATGGGCGAAAATTGCCGCTTCCGGAGCTGGATTGCTCCTCAATTTTCTGGCCCGAAAATATCTGGTCTTCCCAGGCAAGAAAATCCGTGACTGGAAATGAAACCGCCGGGGTGTTCGCTTTTCTCGACATTTCTTGCGAAATTTCCCAGCACTGATCATTTCCCCGCAAGCATCCTGCTTTTCACATCCCAGAAATCTCTGGGTCTCTTGAAGGGATCATCCGCCCGGCCTCTTGCCCGCCCATCCCTGCTGCCCTATACTGGAAGCATGAGGGAACGAAAACATGTATTTTGAATTTTTGATGAATGCATTCAAAGGAAGAGCTAGGAGAGATTATGACGTCAAGTGCCACGGTTGAACATATCGCGGACCAAGTAATGGCATTACAACCTTCTGAGAGAGCCCGACTTGTGGATTGGTTTTTCGACCTGGAACTCGGTCATGACAGCTGGGATGAGCAGATCGCCAAGGACTCACAACCTGGGGGGCGGCTCGAAGGAATCTTGTCAAAAGTGCGTCGCGACATTGAAGCAAAACAAACCCTTCCGCTTGATGAATTCCTCGACAACGCCTGATTTCTGGAGCGCGTATCGCGAACTGCCCTCTGATGTGCGACGCAGGGCTAAAAAAGCATATCGCCTCTGGTTGAAAAATCCACGCCATCCTTCTCTGCGGTTCAAGAAGGCTGGTCAACTCTGGTCGATACGTATCGGTTCAGAATACCGTGCCTTGGCTCTCCACCAAAATGCAGTCTATTATTGGTTTTGGATCGGAAGGCATGATGCCTATGAGCAGTTGATTGCGGATTCGTTTTTCCACAAGTAAAAATGAAATCATTTCCCCCAATCCTCCGGATTTCCTCGAAAAGAATTTGTCGCCTGAAGTGCTGGCCTATTTGGAGATTGTCACGCTACGACGCGTACCTGCTTCGTTCATCGACGAGAAGCTCTAAACCATGCAAGGCTTTACATAGGGAGGTCTATTGATATGCAGCTAACAGATGTATCACGTATTGAACTGACAACCATCATGAAAGAAGCTTTTGCAACCGTTCTCAGTGAACGTCGGGATCTGCTTGAAGACGCTGTTGCAGAGGCCATTTTGGATATGAAACTTGGCTTGGCTATCGAAGAAGGTGATGTTGGAGAATATGTCAGTGAAGAGATGGTGTTGGAGAAGCTGAGGACTTCAGCATGAAGATCAAGTATGCAAAATCATTTCTCAAAGATATTGAAAAACTTGCAGGGCAACAAAATGTTTCGGAAAATGTACTGAATATTATCAGCATATTGAAAGAAGCTCAGAGCTTAGTGGAAGTTGCAAATGTTAAAGCAATCCAGGGTTATGCCTCATACTATAGAATCAGAATAGGCAACCATCGAATCGGATTGAAGAAAACTGAAGAAGAAATTGAATTGATACGCTGTTTGCATCGGAAAGATATCTACAGAATGTTTCCTTGATGTTGGAAGAGTATCAGGATTTATTGAAGAGGCATCCAATTTTCGACAAGCAATCCAGGTACTCTAATGAACTCACGTCACCAGAACCAGCCCTTTACTTCTGGCATGCCCCGCGATCTGATTGTCATATGCTCCGATACTCTTACGGCGGGTCTCCAGGTCGGCAATGATCCGGCCACTGTGTAAGGCGGCATGCGCATCAAATTCTAAACTTCCAGCTTCGCGAAAAATCCCTCCACAACCTTCAGGTTCGCATCCGGTTTCCCTGATTTCTCGACACCTTTGATCAGTTCCATGACCGTAACTGAGTGTTGAAAAAGTCCTTATCCGGCAGTCCGTTCAAAAACCCCAAGTGCAAGGAGCAAAAAAAGTTCAAGGTCGAAGCGTATTTATTCATACGTGAGAGTTTGAACTTTTTGCAGCGACGCAGCAATTGGGAGTTTTTCAACGGACTGGTAACGGTGCTGATCACAACTGTCCGTGACAGCGGCGGAAATTCTCGCGAATAACGGCGGGACGGTTCTTGATGGTGTAAATGCAGATGCAGGTGTCGAGCATGTATTTGAGCATCAAAACCCCTCTCGGTCCTGCACGGCCGGCTGCTCACGCTCGTTCATGAAGTCCGCGGTCACGCCGGGGCCATCAAACCAGCTATCCCACGCCTCCCCGGCGGGGGCGATGATCCGGCTTCGCCCTACTGCCACAACATCAACGCGCTTCACGTCTTCCGGCAGGGTCACGGCCTTGGGAAGTCGGACCGCCTGGGATCGGTTGCTTTTGAATACAGAGGGTTGTTCCTTCGGCTTCTCCTCCTTCGATCAGATTCGTTTGTAAGGGGCAGAGTAGCAAGACCTTGGGATATGCCAACGGGATATCTTCAAGGCGTCTGCGATGAGGGAAGTGACTGGAAGCGAACCGCGGGTGTTGCTTTGACCTCCATGTGACTTATGTGCAAAGTAGCCATGAATACACGCTCCACCATTGGGATGCGATTTTCGCTTTTTCCAATTTGTTGGGGAACACCAAGGGGTTCAGGTGGTCAATGAAACACGCTATAGACCTGCCCACATCAGATGAATTGAAACGAATCATCACGCTGGAAGGCAGCAGGCTGCCCAGCTTTCCCCAGGCAGCCTTGAAGTTTCTGGAGATGGTCGGGGACGAGGATGTTTCCGTGAAGGACATGGCCCGGGTGATCGAATCTGATCCCGGGATTGCCACCAAGGTGCTGGCGATGGTGAATGCCGCGGGGTTTGGTCTCCGGCGGAAGATCTCCACGCTGACCGAAGCTCTGGTTTTTCTTGGAATTGATGAGATCAGAAAATTGTGCATCGGGATGACCGTCTTTCAGGGCCTGTTCGCGACATCCAGCTTAGGAACGTTCGGCCGGATCCATTTCTGGCGGCATTCCCTGTCCGTGGCCGTACTTTCCATGGAGCTCGCAAAGAAACTTCAGTTTCCAAACCCTGAAGAAGCATATGTCGCCGGTCTCCTGCACGACGTGGGCAAAATCTTTCTCGATCTTCAAGGTCACAGGGATTACGGTGACTTTCTTCATGATGCCGGCTCCATCCAGGAGCCGATCGTCGATCTGGAACGGAAAATCCTCGGCCTTGGACATGACGACGTGGGGGCTTACTTTTGTTCCCTCTGGGGCTTGCCCGAGAGCATCATCCTGCCGGTGAAGTACCATCACCAGCGTTTCCCGGCCGAGGACCTGCCCACTGATCAGTCGTTGCTCATCTCCATCGTGGCCCTCTCGAACTTCATCTGCTGGACCCAGGGCGTTGGGTCCTTTGAGAGTGAGACGATCTGCCCTCCGGTGCTGGCTCCTGAAATCGAGCGGTTTGTCGACCTGGACAAGATCGACGTCATTGCCAGGATCAGGGCCATGAACAGCGAAATGGAACGAATTTCCGAGTTCTACCGGTTCGTGTTTCCAACCCCCGGTGAAATCCAGGAGAGCATGCTCTGGATGAGCTTCAGTCTCGCCAGGGTGAATACCAGGCTCGCGCATCGGGACGTCACTCAAACTACACATGACTATCGCCAGGTAAGCGGGAACGTCGCCCTCCACGATGTGGGGTTTGCTTTCGGCAAGTCCCTGGCACAGGCCGGAACCGCCAGGGAGGTCATGGATATCGTTATGTTTCATATCGGGTCCTTTTTTGAACCAATGCACTGGGCCATACTGCTCAAGGATTCGAAGAGCGAGGGCGTGATCTTCAGCGCCGTGGAGGGGCTGAACAAGGAACGACTCCAGGGACTCAGAGTGCCCAAAGGCAAAGGGCTGTCCGGGTATCTCGCGGAACGGGATATGCCCTTGATCTCCGAGAATATATTTCAGGACGCCCACTTGGCCGGGCGCATGGGGCTGTATGTTGATTTTGAACCGCTGTCCTGCATGGGGACCTTGCTCAAAATCAATCAAAAGTTTTTTGGTGTTGTCGAGCTTGTCAATAAAATGAATGGATTGCCGTACACCCCGGAAGAATTGAAAATACTGGAATCCATTACAGAACAGGCATCCATGGCCATCGAAAGGCTTTCCTACCAGCAGTCGTTGCGGAAAATGGCCACGACGGATTCCTTGACCGGGCTGAAAAACAGGTGCTCCTTGGAGCGGATGTTGAGCAACAGGGATCTGGTGCTGCGACAGTATGGCCATGACCTTTCCATCATGATCATTGACATCGACAGGTTCAAGCGGATCAACGAAATGAAGGGGCGTAAGGCTGCCGATGAAATCCTGAAACAGGTTGCCGGTATTCTTCGGTCGGCCTTCAGGAAGTCAGACAATGTCTTCCGCTACGAGGGCGACAAGTTCATCGCCCTGCTGCCCGGAACCGACAGGCAGGCGGCGGATCAAGCCAGAATGCGGATGCTCAAGTCCTTTGATGCGCTTAAAGGCGACATGGGTGTAACCATCAGCATTTTTGTCCATTCCGTGAAATCGGATCATGCCCGAGGGCTGATCACCTTTCTTGAAGAACGTCTTGCCCAGGACAAAGCCGTGTTGGAATGCACGCCCGATGCTTCCGTGGAAGCGGAACTCCAGCCCTTGCTTGAACAGGAAGCAGCGCAACAGCCGGAAAGAAAAAGGATCTACCGGAAAAAAGTCCGCCTGGACGGTGTTTTCGAGCGCCCTTCGGCCAATAGCTACGGAAACATCCTGGTTGAGGAGCTCGCCCTGACTGAAATCGGTTTTCGGGTGACAACAGGACCACTCAATATCAAACCCGGTGACTTTCTCGAAGTCTCCTTTCGTCTGGACGATACGCTACACTCTTTGATTGAGCGACGTGTCGTCGTCAGAAGCGTCCAGGGGGAGCAGGTGGACGCGGAATTCTACAACCCCCCACCATATGCAAAGGATTTAGGCTTTTACCTCTTGGCCTGATGTGAGATGGGTGAGAGTGGGCAGGGGGGGCAGGGGATCGTCGAGGCTTGGGTTCAACTCTTGTCAGTCCGTGTCAAAAACAGTACAGTTCCGTCTCCTTTATCAACTGACACGAGGTGAGCACGCCCATGCAAAAGAAGAAAAATTCGCGCACCGTTTACATCGTGGCCCTGGCTCTCTTTCTGGTCGGCTTTGGGACGTTGTTGATGGCTGGTCTGAAGCAGAACAGCATTTACTTTTTGAATGTCTCCGAAGCATTGGCCATGCCGGCGGAGGATATTCAGCAGATTCGCCTGTTCGGGACCGTGGCCGGGGACGGCCTGGTTTTTGATCCCCAGCATATGGGGGTCCGGTTTATGCTGGCGGACAGCGACGATGCGTCGCAACGCATCCCGGTCCAGTACCGGGGCGTGGTCCCGGATCTGTTCGAGCCCGGGGCCGAGGTGATTCTGGAAGGCGGATACCTGATTCAGGAAGGGGTCTTCAACGCCAAGACCCTGATGACCAAGTGTCCTTCGAAGTACGAGGCCGAGAACCGGCCCGGATGATTTTTTCCCCTATTCCTTCTGCAGAAGCGGTCCGCGAGTGACGTGAGCGGGCCGTTTTTTTTGGAGCGCATTTATGCACATTATTCCGTATTACAGTCTTCTGGCCGCCTTGTTGCTCTCGTTGCTGGCGGCCGCGGCCTGCGTCCATCAAGCCTGGGAGGGCCGGTCCAAAGTGCTGCCCTGGGTGGAGAACGCCCAGATCGTGATCTGCACCTTGGTGACCATCAGCTCGTTTTTTCTGCTATGGGCGTTTTACGTCAAGGATTTCTCCCTGCTCTACGTCAGTCGCTACTCCGATCTGACCCTGCCGCTGTTCTACCGACTGACCGCCTTCTGGGCCGGGCAGGCCGGGTCCATGTTGTTCTGGGCGTGGCTGGTGGTGATTTGCGGGACGATCATTCTGTTCACCAAGCGATACCGACTGCTCGGCGGGCAGACGCGGGTCTTTTTCTGGATTTTCTTTTTGGGAATCCAGGCCTTCTTCATGTACCTGCTCACCGGACATCAGAATCCCTTCATGGAAATCTCCCCCGCGCCGTTGGACGGCCAGGGGTTGAATCCGCTGCTTCAGCACCCGGGGATGATCATCCATCCGCCGACCCTGTTCATCGGCTATGCCGGGTTCACCATCCCGGCCTGTCTGGCTTTGGCCTGCTGGATCACCGGAGAGAAGCAGTCCTGGATCCAGATCGCCCACAACTGGACCCTGACCGCGTGGATTTTTCTTTCCGGCGGGATCATCATCGGCGGATGGTGGGCCTACCTGGAGTTGGGATGGGGCGGTTACTGGGCCTGGGACCCGGTTGAAAACGCCTCCTTGATTCCTTGGCTCAGCGCCACGGCCTTTCTGCATACGGCCATCGTAGGCCAGGGCCGCAAGGCCCTGGGCAAAACCAACGTGCTGCTGATGGTTCTGACCCTGGTGCTGTGCTTCATGGCCACCTACCTGGTGCGCAGCGGGGTGATCGACTCCCTGCACGCCTTTGGCGACGGCGGGGTCGGCAATCCGTTGATGCTGTTCATGATGTTCAGCATTGTGGTCACGGCTCTGGTCCTGTTTTTCGGCCCGGCCCGGGATGATCGGCCCTTGAGCGGACTGGCCAGCCGGCAAGGCTTGCTGGTGGTCACGGCCTGGGTCTTTCTGACCTTGGGCCTGGTGGTTCTGATGGGCACCTTCTGGCCGGTGATCAGCAAGCTCTGGACCGAGAACCCCATGGGCCTGGACGCCGGATTCTACAACCGGGTCTGTTTGCCGCTCTTTGCGGTGATCGGCGCGATCCTGGTGATTTGCCCCTGGATTCAGTGGAAGGAAGGTGTGCGCCACGGCAAATGGCTCGCGGTGCTGGCCGGAATCTGGCTGGCCTTGGGCGTGCTGCTCTGGATCAACGGGATTCGCATGCCTCTGGCCCTGGTCGGCGCCAGCGCGGGATTGGCCATGGTGGTCAGCATCGTCATGCTGTTCATCCTGGACCCGTCCTTGCGGCGGCGGCGCACGGCCTGGGGGGCTTACGGGGTGCATCTGGGCGTGGCCCTGATGTTTCTGGGCGTGGCCATTTCCGGCCCGTACAAGGTCGAGGCCGAGGCCGTGCTCGCTCCCGGGGAATCCATGACCATCCAGGACTATACCATCACCTATGTGGGCATGGAAACCTGGAGCACCCCGGCCATGATGGTCTTCGCCTCCCGGCTGGAGGTTTCCCGTGACGGCAAGGTCATCGGCGAACTGGCCCCGCAGCGACGTTCCTACCGGACCTGGGATCGGCCCCATGCCAAAATCGACACGCGCTTCAGCCTGGGCGTGGAACTGTATGCCACGCTGCTGGGCTTTACCGAGGACGAGATCATCAGCCTGAAAATGAGCACCCAACCTTTGGTGAACTGGATCTGGATCGGTTGCGTCATTCTGTGTCTGGTGGGGTTTGTCGCGTTGCGCACTTCCAAGGGGAAGGTTCGGGAAACCGAAGCCGGAGCGGATGCTTCCATCGCCTGAGGGCGATGAAGAGCCGTGGCTTCGGAAGCAGTGGTCCTGAATGACCCAACGTGAATCAGCACTCGTCAGCCTGAGCGGCGTGGGCCATTTTTTCGGCCAACGTCTGATTTTTCGTCAGGTTACCCTGGACGTTGCTCCGGGGGAGGTGTTGCTGGTCCTGGGGCCCAACGGGGCCGGGAAGTCCACGCTGCTGCAGATCGTGGCCGGGCTGCTGACCCCGGGAAGCGGGGAGGTGGCCTGGAATCTGGAACACGGAGAGATCGGCTATCTCGGCCACGGGACCTGCGTGTACCCGTTTCTGAGCGCCTCGGAGAACCTGTTGTTTTGGGCCCGGATGCACGGCATGACGCCATCGATCCCGGAAATCTCCGCGGTCCTGGACCGGGTGGAACTGAAAGCCGCGGCCCTGGAACGGGCCGGCACCTTTTCCCGGGGCATGGCCCAGCGGCTCAGCCTAGCCCGCGTGCTCCTGCTCAACTCCCGGATGCTGCTTCTGGATGAACCGGCCACGGGCCTGGACACGGCTTCCCGGGCCATTCTGGACCGGGAGATCGATCAGGCCAAAGCCCGCGGGGCCGCGGTGATCTGGGTCAGCCACGACGCCCGCCGGGATGCCCGCCTGGCGGACCGGGTGCTGGTGCTGCAAGGCAAGCAACAGGCCTTTCTGGGGGCTGCCGCCGACTATCTGGAATGGTGCGGCGATGCTTAGATTGCCCAGGTTCCTGGTTCTGGCGCGTAAGGATCTGCGCCTGATGCTCGGACTGGGTCTGGGGCTGGCCCAGACGGTCCTGCTGGGGCTGCTGATCATCTTCGTCTTCAGCCTTTCCCTGCCCGTGGGCGAGACCATGACCGGACAGGCCGCGGCGGCCATCTTCTGGCTGGCCTCGGTCTTCGGCCTGGTTTTGCTGTTCAACGCCCTGTATCACCTGGAGGAGGCCAACGGCGTCCGTCTGGGGCTGCTCCTGGCGCCCATCAGTCCGGGGACCGTTTTCCTGGGCAAGGCCCTGGCCGGGGCCGCGCTGCTGTTTCTGGCCCAGATTTTTTTCCTGCTCGGGCTGGTGGTTTTTCTCGGCCAATCCCTGTATGGACAGTGGGCGTCGGCCCTGGGCTTGGTCCTGGCCGTGGACCTGGGCCTGGTCGTCCTGGGCTCCCTGCTGGGCGCGCTCAGTCAGGGTCAGGCGGCCAGGGAATCCCTGCTCAGCGTGATCCTCTTTCCGTTGCTGGTGCCCCTGCTGCTGGGCGGCGTCAAACTGGGCGGAGGGCTGCTGTCCGGGGTCGGATTCCAGGACGAATCCCAATGGTTGACGCTGATCCTGGCCTTCGACGCCCTGTTCGCCGCGGTGGCGTTGATTCTGTTTCCCCTGGTCTTCCGGGAGGGATGACAGTCCGTTGAAAAACTCCCAATTGCTGCGTCGCTGCAAAAAGTTCAAACTCTCACGTATGAATAAATACGCTTCAAACTTGCACTTTTTTTGCTCCTTGCACTTGGGGTTTTTGAACGGACTGTGGATAAGGACTTTTTCAACACTCAGATGAGCCGCTCATGAAGAATTCCGCCTTGCTTTCGACCCTGGCCGTGGCGGCCGCGCTGGCCCTGGTGGCCGCGCATCTGGCCATCTGGCTGCATGCCCCGGTGGAGGCGACCATGGGGCTGGTGCAGAAGATTTTCTATCTCCATTTGCCCCTGGCCTGGTGGGCCCTGCTCAGCTTTTTCCTGGTCTTCGTGGGCAGCGTGGGCGTGCTGGTGCGCAAAACTCCGGTCTGGGACGCCCTGGCCGGTTCGGCCGCGGAACTGGGCGTCCTGTTCAGCGGTCTGGCCCTGATCACCGGCTCCCTGTGGGCCAGGCCCATCTGGAACGTCTGGTGGACCTGGGACCCCCGACTGACCACGGCCCTGATCATGTGGTTCGTGTACATGGGGTATTTGGTGCTGCGCACCTCCCCGATCCCCGAGGTCAAACGTCGGACCCTCTGCGCGGTGCTGGGCATCGTGGCCTTCGTGGACATCCCGCTGGTCTTTTTCTCCACCAGGTTGTGGCGCAGCATTCATCCGTCCGTAATGTCCTCTTCCGGGGGGGGCATGGAACCCGAAATGTGGCAGGCCATGGGAGTTTCCCTGGCGGCTGTGGGCCTGCTTTGGCTTGTCTTGGTCGTTCTGCGCGTCAGGCAGATCCTGGCTCAGGATCGGTTGGACGGGCTTTGGGCCGCCCGGCTTTAAGTCTTTACAGTCCGTTGAAAAACTTCCAATTGCTGCGTCGCTGCAAAAAGTTCAAACTCTCACGTATCAAGAATACGCTTCGACCTTGACCTTTTTTTGCTTCTTGCACTTGGGGTTTTTGAACGGACTGCCGACAAAGGACTTCTTCAACACCCAGTTCAGCTCAGGTTAGCTCCGCCTGACGTTCGGAAAGCCAGCCCCTTCTTTTTTCCCACGATTCACACCGACCATGTTTCACCAGTTCAAAAATCCCAAACTCTACGTCATGTTCCTGACCGACGGCCTGTTGTTCGCCCTGGCCATGGTCCTGGGCTATCTGATTCGTTTCGATTTTCATGTTGACGACATCTACCAGGCGCAGATGATTCACCTGGTGATGATCGCCCTTCCGCTGAAGCTGGCGGTGTTCACAATCTTCGGGTTGTACCGGGGCATGTGGCGGTACACGGGATTGGGCGATTTGTGGCACGTGGTCCAGGCGGCATTGATCAGCAGTTTGCTCCTGGTGGCCCTGATGTTCACCTGGAACCGCCTGGAAGGGTACCCGCGCACGGTGTTCGTGCTGGACGCGGCTTTCACCATGCTTTTTGCCGGAGGGCTGCGGATGGTGATCCGGTCCGGTTACACCATGCAGGGCAGCATTCGCAATTTTCCCTGGTGTGTCCCTCTGCGGCGTACGCCCAAGGGCAAGCGGGTGCTGATCCTGGGGGCCGGGGACGCCGGGGAGAAGATTCTGCGGGAGATACTGGAAAATCCGGACCTGGATCATCACGTGCTGGGCTTTCTGGACGACGATCCGGGCAAGCGGGGACGAACCCTGCACGGGGTTCCGGTACTGGAAGAAATCGCCATGCTGCCGTACGTGGTGGAAAAGTTGGCGCCGGACGAACTGCTGATCGCCCTGCCTTCGGTCAGCGGCACCCGGATGCGCTCCATCGTCGAGTTGTGCAAACAGGTGGGCATCCCCTTCAAGACGTTGCCGGTGATCGGGGAAATCATTGACGGCAAGGTCAGTGTGCGTTCCCTGCGGGAGGTCAATTTTCAAGACCTGCTGGGTCGACCGTCCGTTATCTTGGACAATGACGGCATCCGCGGGATACTGGCCGGGAGGACCATCCTGGTCACGGGATGCGGAGGGTCCATCGGCTCGGAACTGTGTCGACAGATCATTCGCTACGCGCCCAAGAGACTGATCCTCCTGGATTCCGGCGAGACCAACCTCTACGCCATTCAGATGGAACTGGAGCACGAGCATCGTTTCACGGCCTATGTCCCGGTGTTGGGGCAGGTGCAGGACGAGGCCCTGATGGAGGAAGTGTTCACCGCTTACGCCCCGGAGGTGGTCTTCCACGCGGCGGCCTACAAGCATGTGCCCATGTTGGAGAACAACCCCTGGCAAGCGGTGTCGACGAACATCGTCGGCAGCAAGGTGGTCATGGAGAAGTCCCTGGCCCACGGGGTCCAGCGTTTCGTGCTCGTCTCCACGGACAAGGCGGTGCGGCCCACCAACGTAATGGGGGCCAGCAAGCGGGTGGCCGAGCTGCTGCTGCGGGGCATCCAGAACGGCCGGACCCGGTTCATGGCCGTGCGCTTTGGAAACGTGGTGGGGTCGTCCGGCTCGGTGATTCCCCTTTTCCGCCGCCAGATCGAACTGGGCGGGCCGGTGACCGTGACCCATCCGGAAATGATCCGCTACTTCATGACCATTCCCGAGTCCGTGCAGTTGATTCTGCAAAGCGCGACCCTGGGCAAGGGCGGGGAGATTTTCGTCCTGGACATGGGCACGCCGGTGCGCATCCTGGACATGGCCCGGGATCTGATCCGGCTTTCCGGAAAAGAACCGGACGTGGACATCCCCATCGTGATTACCGGCCCCAGGGAGGGGGAGAAGCTCTTTGAGGAATTGATCATCGAAACCGAGGGCGTGGACAGCACCAGTCACGAGAAAATCATGGTCCTGCGCGAAGACGGTCAAAACGGCGAGACCGAGGACTGGAACGTTCGGCTGGCGGCTCTGTACGGATTGCTGGATCAGCTCGAGACCGCGGCAGGACGGCACGACGCCGTTGCGATCAAGGACATCCTCGGTCAAGTCGTCCCGGAGTACAAGGCCCAGTGCGGGCGCTCGGTGTTTCCCTCCGAAGGTTTGGAGGAAAGGACCGCTTCGGTGCCGGAGATGAGGACCGTCAAGGAAAGCCCAAAGGAAAGCCCAAAGGAAAGCCCAAAGGAAAGCCCAGAGGAAAGTTTGACCGAAAGCCTGAGAGACCTGAGGGAAAGTCTGAAGGTGACGGCATGAGCGGAAACACCATCGGTCGTGTCTTTTGCCTGACCACTTTCGGCGAGTCCCACGGACCCGGCCTGGGCGGCGTGGTGGACGGCTGTCCGGCGGGGATCGCCCTGGACGAGGCCGTGATCCAGCGGGAGCTGGACCGCCGCAAGCCCGGGCAAGGGCTGGGGACCACCAGCCGCAAGGAGGCCGACCAGGTTCGGCTGCTCTCCGGGGTGTTTGAGGGCAGGACCACGGGCACGGCCATCGGCTTTTTCATCGCCAACGAGGACCAGCGTTCCCGTGATTACGGGCCCTTGGAATTCCTGCATCGCCCCGGCCACGCGGACATCACCTACCAAGCCAAGTACGGTGTCCGGGACTACCGCGGCGGGGGGCGGTCCTCGGGCCGGGAGACGGTCTGCCGGGTGGTGGGCGGAGCCATTGCCCAGGAGGTTCTGGCCGCGCAGGGCGTCACCGTGACCGCGTACACGGTGGAATTGGGCGGCATCGGGCTGGAGAGCGTATCTTGTTCCGGGAGTCATTGTGAGTCCAGTTCCGGAGCAAGCCCGGGAGTGATCCTGGAGGGCGTGGCGGAGCGCCCGTTTTTCGCCGTTCACCCCGAATTGGTCGGGCCGTGGGAGGAGCGGATCAAAGAGGTTCGCGGCCAGGGCGACACCCTTGGCGGAGTCGTGGAAATCCTGGCTCAGGGCGTCCCGGCGGGTTTGGGCGAGCCCGTATTGGACAAGTTGGACGCCCGTCTCGCGTATGCCCTGATGGGCGTGGGCGCGGTCAAGGGCGTGGAAATCGGGGCAGGATTCGCGGCGGCCCGGATGCTGGGCAGTGCGAACAACGACCCGATCCTCGCCAATGGATTCGCTTCCAACAACGCCGGAGGCGTTCTCGGCGGGATCAGCTCCGGCCAGCCTCTGATGGTCCGGGTCGCGGTCAAGCCCATCCCCTCCATCGCCAAGCCCCAGACCACGGTGGATCAACACGGGCGGGAGCACGAACTGCGCATCGGCGGCCGCCACGACATCTGCGCCATCCCCCGGATCGTCCCGGTGCTCAAAGCCATGGTCTGCCTGACCCTGGCGGACTTGCTTCTGCTGCACCGCGCGGCGGGGCATTCGCGATCGTAGGTTTCCCCAACAATTCTCCTCTGGAGGTAGTCTCATGAGCACATTGACGGCAACATCCGCCTGGAAGACCCTGGCAGGCCATGCCGAGGTCATGAAGCGTCGGCACATGCGCGATCTTTTCGCCGAGGACGCCGGTCGATTCGAGCGGTTCTCGGCCACGGTAAGCGATATTCTCGTGGACTACTCCAAGAATCTCATCACCGAAGAGACCATGCACCGGTTGCTGGACTTGGCTCGGGAAGCCGAGGTGGAAACGTGGCGAGGCAGGATGTTCGGCGGGGAGCGGATCAATTTTACGGAAAACCGGGCTGTTTTGCATGTGGCGCTGCGTAATCGGTCCGAGCGGGCGATCAAGGTTGACGGGCGGGACGTGATGCCGGATGTCCGGGCGGTGTTGGCCAAGATGCGCACCTTCAGCGACGCGGTCCGCGATGGGATATGGCTGGGGTTTACCGGCAAGCGGGTTCGGGACGTGGTCAACATCGGCATCGGCGGATCGGACCTGGGGCCGTACATGGTCACCGAGGCGCTGAAGTCCTACGGCCATCCGGATCTGCGGATGCATTTCGTGTCCAATGTGGACGGTACGCACATCGCTGAAACCCTGAAGGAGTGCGACCCGGAAACCACGCTGTTCCTGGTGGCGTCCAAGACCTTCACCACCCAGGAAACCCTGACCAATGCCCACACGGCCAAGGATTGGCTGCTGCGCGCCCTGACCGACCCGGCGGCCGTGGCCAAACACTTCGCGGCCATGTCCACGAACACGAAGAAGGTGCGGGAATTCGGCATCGACCCGACGAACATGTTCGAGTTCTGGGACTGGGTCGGCGGGCGCTATTCCCTGTGGTCGGCCATCGGGCTGCCCATAGCCGTGTTCATCGGCATGGACCGCTTCGAGGAGCTGCTGGACGGGGCCTTTGTCATGGACGAGCATTTCCGGACCGCCCCGCTGGAGCGCAACGTGCCGGTGATTCTGGCCTTGCTGGGCATCTGGTACAATAATTTTCTTGGCGCCCAGAGCCATGCCATTTTGCCGTACGACCAGTACTTGCACCGTTTCCCGGCCTATTTTCAGCAGGGCGACATGGAGAGCAACGGCAAGCGGGTCACCCGTGACGGCGAGGCGGCGGACCACTCCACCGGCCCGGTGATCTGGGGCGAACCCGGAACCAACGGCCAGCACGCCTTTTATCAGCTCATTCACCAGGGCACCAAGCTGATTCCCGCGGACTTCCTGGCTCCGGCCCAGAGCCACAACCCTCTGGGCGACCATCACCAAATCCTGCTCTCCAACTTCTTCGCCCAGACCGAGGCCCTGATGCGCGGCAAGACCGAGGATGAGGCGCGCCGGGAACTGGAGGCATCGGGCATGGACCAGACGCGGATCGAAAAGATCCTGCCGCACAAGGTGTTTCCGGGCAATCGGCCCACCAACTCGATCCTCTTTCCAAAGTTGACGCCCCACGTCCTGGGCAGCCTGATCGCGTTGTACGAGCACAAGATTTTCGTCCAGGGCGTCATCTGGCGGATCAACTCTTTTGACCAGTGGGGCGTGGAGCTGGGCAAGGAACTGGCCAAGGCCATCCTGCCGGAACTGCACGGGGACGCCCCTGTTTCCGGTCATGACGCGTCCACCAACGGACTGATCACGGCGTACAAGAAGATGCGCGGGCGATCATGAAGTCACAATCTGCCACCCAACTTTCCGTCCTGCTTCCCATCCAGCACCAGTACGCCGACGAACTCAGCCATTGCTACGGTTGCGGTCGGAACAATCCGGACGGGCTGCACGTGCGCAGCTACTGGGACGGGCAAACGTCCGTGGCCAGGTTTACGCCCAAACCGGAGCATATCGCCGTGCCGGGTTTTGTGTATGGCGGGCTTTTGGCTTCGCTGGTGGACTGCCACGGCGTGGGGACGGCCGCGGCGGCGGGAGCTGACTGGGCCGAAGGCGAGCCTCTGGGGCGATACGTCACCGCGTCGTTGCATGTGGATTTTCTCAGGCCGACTCCGCTGGGCGTGGAGCTGGAGCTGCGCGGACGGGTTCGGGAGCGCAAGCGCCGCAAGCTGGTGGTGGATGTGGAAATCCTGGTCGATGGCATGGTTACGGTCCATGGTGAAGTGGTGGCCGCGCCCATGCCCGGGAACATGGAGTTGCGAGGATGATCCACCTCAGGTGACGTAATGCAAAAAGGCGGCCCGCCAGGGCCGCCTTTTTGCGTTACGGGGAATATAGCGGGCGCTATTCCTGAAACAGCGTCGTGAATTGCCCGTAGCCCTCCAACTCCAAATCTTCCTGGGGGATGAAGCGCAGGGCCGCCGAATTGATGCAGTAGCGCAGACCAGTGGGCTCCGGACCGTCGGGGAAGACATGGCCCAGGTGGGAGTCGGCGTGTTTGCTGCGGACCTCGGTGCGGCGCATGAACAGCTTGCGGTCCACGTGCTCGGTGATGTTCTCGGCGACCAGGGGCTTGGAGAAGCTGGGCCATCCCGTGCCGGAATCAAACTTGTCCAGGGTGCTGAACAGCGGTTCTCCGGAAACCACGTCCACGTAGATGCCCGGGCGTTTGTTGTCCCAATAGGCGTTCTTGAAAGGCGGCTCCGTTCCATTCTCCTGGGTGACCTGGAACTGAAGCGGGGTCAGCCTGGTTTGCAGTTCGTCACGGGAAGGCTTGACGAACGGGGCGGCAAATCCCTTGGCCGTGGTGCGCGGCTGGACCACGGTGTCGCTCCAATGCGCGTCCAGGAAGGGCTGGCGACCGGACAGCTCCCGGTATCGCTGATAGTGGGCCGGGTTGGTTTCGGAATAGCTCTGGTGGGAGTCCTCGGCGGGATAGAAGGCTTGGGCCGGAAGGATCGGCGTGGCCACGGGCCGGGAGAACCGGCCGGAGGCGTCGAGGGCCTGCTTGGAGGCTTCGGCGGTGATGCGCTGGGATTCGTCGTGATAGAAGACGGCGGTCTTGTACTGCGATCCGCGATCCGCGAACTGACCGCCGGGGTCCGTGGGATCGATGGAGCGCCAAAAGGCATCCAGGATTTCGGTATAGGATGTCTTCGCGGGATCGAACCGGACCTGGACCGCTTCGACGTGGCCGGTTCGGCCGCCGGTCACCTGCTCATAGGTGGGGGATTCCACGGTTCCTCCGGTGTAGCCGGAAATCGCCTCCAGGACGCCGTCCAGTTTGCGGAGGTCGGATTCCAGACACCAGAAGCACCCGCCGGCCAGGGTGGCCGTCTGGATGGTTTCAGGGGCGTGCTGCATGGTGCTCTCCTTGGCTTCAGCCATTGTCGCGATCATCAGGGTCAGGATAGGAATCAGCGCCAAGATGGTAATACGTCTGTGCGTTTGCTGATTCATGTCTCTTGCGTGGGTAACTACTCAGTAGATTTTGTGTCCGCTCTTGCTCCGGCAATCGGTATCGGGGTCGGTATCGGAGTCGGAATCGAAACAGGAAATTTAGAACGCATCCCAGCGTTTTCGATCCCGATCCCGATCCCGATTCCGACCCCGGCAACAGAATTACTCTGTGCTGAGTAGTTACTTGCGTGGAAAAGTAGCCGGAGTGGATCACATAAGATCGGGAACCGGTATGGCAAGAAGGTGTGTATCTACTCAGCACATTTTGTATCCGACCTTGCTCCGGCAATCGGAGTCGGGGTCGCTATCGGAATCGGAATCGGAACAGGAAAAATTTTGAACGCTTCCCAGCGTTTTCGATCCCGATACCGACTCCGACCCCGACAACGGCATTACTCTATGCTGAATAGTTACGAAGGTGTGTGCGACAGGTCAGATACAAACAGTGCCGGAAGCCTTTTTAGCCAAGGGGATCGTGGGGAGGCTGGGTCGGGAAACGATCCGAGGGCATGAGTAAGACGCATTCTTGCATGCGCAAGGGAAGCGCCATGCGGGGTGGTGCACGGGGGGCGGGCTTTGAGCCCTTGAGGGAGGGTGTCGCCGGAGGTCGGGACGAAGTTACTGTTTTCGGCCGCTTCCCCGGCATTGCGGGCACAGACCGAACAGGTACATTTTGTGGCCGGTCAAGGTAAAGTCGTGGTCCTTGGCCAGTTGTTCCTGGAGGCTTTCAATTTGATGGTCCACGACTTCTTCGCTGCGGCCGCAACTGGTGCAGATCAGGTGGTCGTGATGGGCTTGGCCGAAGGTCGGCTCGTAGCGGGAGACGCCGTCTCCGAAGTTGACCTCCCGGGCGATCCCGGAGTCGGAGAGGAGTTTCAGGGTTCGGTACACGGTGGCTTGTCCGACACGCGGGTCGATCAGCTTGACCAGATTGTAGAGTTCCTCGGGGGAGACGTGGTCTCTGGTGTTCCAGAAAACGTCGAAAATCAGGCCACGCTGGGCGGTGAACTTGAGCTTTTTCTTGCTCAGGAAGTGGAAAAACTGATTGCGCGCATCGTGCATGGTAGGCATCTCCAAGGAAAGATTGATTTTGCTGTACAGTGCATCACACCCTCTGTCAATGTATGCCTCTTTAGCGTGGGTATGTGTAAAAAATAAGTAATTTCAATGTATTGACATTGGTGTCAAGAGAATTTATGGGTGTATGGCCATGACGCGCCATTTCGTTGAAATGGGGTTCCAGCCTCAAGGTACGGCCAAGAATGGAATGTGCTGAGTGGTTGCATATCGGATGGCACGAAAGAAAGGAAGACCTCCGTCCGACAGCGGATGGAAAGTGAAGGGCCGAGGCCCCCAGACCCTCTGATTCCTCGATTTTTGGAGCGTTTCATGACCAAGAACAGTCAATGTCCGCGAATCCGAATCAACACCAAATTTTGCACATGTACGCATCAGGGCTGTCCGAAGCATGGGCTGTGCTGCGAGTGCCTGCATTATCATCGCCAGCGTCGCGAACTGCCGGCGTGTTATTTCACTGAGGATGAAGAGCGTTCCTACAATCGAAGCATCGAATTTTTCGTGCAAAGACGCACGCCCAAATGACACTTGTCCCAAATCCCATGGACTCCTTGAACATGGGGTGCCTGAAGCACCTTCTCGGCATCGTGGCCAATTCCTTTGACGCTTACTCGACGGTGCTGTTTCTGCCCGACGAGGAAGGCGTCCTGAGGATGGCGGCGCACTTCAGCCTCGGGAACGACGTGGCCGAGGGGACGGAGGTCGTGCCGGGCAAGGGGTTGGTGGGCTGGATTCTGCGCAACGATCAGCCGCTCCTGGTCAACAACTTCGAGTTGCAGACCGAGTCTTTGGGATACTATTCCGGGCGAAGCGAATCCGCGGTCAAGTCGTTCATGGGATGTCCCTTGCGCGACGGGCAGGGGATCGTCTGCGTGGACAGCAAAAAAAGTTACTCCTTCAGCACCAAGGACCAAAAAATCCTGCATCAGTTCGCGGAATTTATTTCCAAATTGCAGTTGGATTCCTGCCGCCAGGAGACCAATAGGCAGGATTTCATCTACTACCAGGCCTTGCGGGAACTCCAGGAGCTTCGCCAACGGTATCCGCTTTGGTCCGCCTATCTGAATCAATTCCTCCATATCTTGGCCCGCACCACGCGGATCAAACACGTCGCCCTGGCCGCGCGAGACGAGTACGGCCAGAATTTTTTCATTGAGGGCTGGACGGACGATTTTCCCATCAATCAGCGTTCGAAAAACGAAAAATATCCCTTTGGCAGTGGGCTCGTGGGCTGGGTGTTCAAAAACGAGAAGCCGGTCTTTTCCGCGGACGCCGAGTCCGGCCATACCGGGTCGACCCTTTTCGGCAAGGACGTTATCGGGGGGCTGGCCTTGCATACCGTGATCTGCCTGCCGCTGAGCGTGCATAAGCGGACCAGGGCGGTGCTGATCCTCGCCGATGAGGCCCCGCGGGATATCAGCGATGAAATGCGGTTTTTTTTGCGTCTGGTCACGGAGTATCTGGAGTTTTTCCTGGAAAATCTTTATCTGAAAAACCAGTTGACCAAACTGCGAGCCCAACTTTCCCCAAAAACTTCGCTGATCTTTCCAAATACCGACGACCAGGACTTGCCACCAAGCTGAGGCGGCTGTATCAATTCTGACGCCATGTAGCGATGCACGGGGCGCGATACACAGGCGACCTTCAGGGCTTGCCGTTTTTTTCGCGTCCCGTAGGCTACCCGGCCAGGCTTGATTTTCGTGCCTCGTTTCGGCTGCTCCCGGCTTTTGCCGCACACTTTCCGTAATCCACAAGGTGGACTGCCACGATGTTTTTTCAACGTTTTTTTTCGTTCATGAGCAAGGACTTGGCCATGGACCTGGGAACGGCCAACACCCTGGTCTATACGCCCAAAGACGGTATCGTCCTGAACGAGCCGTCCGTCGTGGCCCTGGACAACCGAAGTGGAAACGTGCTGGCCGTGGGCAGGGAGGCCAAGGAGTTTCTGGGGCGGACCCCGAAAAGCATCCGGGCTATTCGTCCGTTGAAGGACGGAGTCATCGCGGACTTCGAGGTCACCAAGGAAATGATCGCCTACTTCGTGCGCAAGGTGATCAGGGGGATGCGGTTGGTCAAGCCGATGATCATCATCGGCGTGCCGGCGGGCATTACACAGGTGGAAAAGCGGGCTGTCATCGAGTCCGGGACCCAGGCCGGAGCCCGCGAAGTCCGGTTGATCGAGGAGCCGATGGCCGCGGCCATCGGCGCGGGGTTGCCCATTGACCAGCCCATTGGGAACATGGTCGTGGACATCGGTGGCGGCACCACCGAGGTGGCCGTGCTTTCGCTTTCTTCCGTGGCCTACTCCGAGTCCGTGCGCATTGCCGGGGACGAGATGAACGAGGCGATTCAACGGTACGTGCAGGACAAGTACCAGATGTTGATCGGTGAAAACATGTCTGAAAAGGTCAAGATCACCATCGGATCGGCCCATCCGTTGAAGACGCCGCTTTCCATCGAAATCGGCGGAAAAAACATGGTGGACGGCAACCCCCGCACCCTGATCCTGCACGACGCCGAAATCCGGGATGCCATCCAGGAGCCGGTCAACGCCATCGTCCTGGCGGTCCGCAGGGCCCTGGAAAAGACCCCGCCGGAACTGGTGGCCGACGTGGCCACCAACGGCCTGTACCTGGCCGGAGGCGGGGCGCTGCTCAAGGGACTGGACGATCGTATTTCCGAAAGTTCCCATATCCAGGTGATCAAGGACGACGATCCACTGACCACCGTGGTGCGCGGCGTGGGGAAGGTTCTTGAGGACCAGAAGCGTTACGCTTCGGTATTTATCAATTAGCGCGGACCGTCGCTTCGCCCGTTTCTTTCCTTCAGTAATTCCGCCAGCTTGGCGTCCATGCCCTCCAGGCGGCTTTCCAACTTCAGCCAGACCTTGGCTGGGTCCTCTTTCGTTCCTTCCTCAATGGCCTTTTCCTCCATCGCTCCGACGATGATTCCCACCACCAGATTGATGACCGTGTACGTGGTCACGATGATGAACGGCACGAAGAACATCCAGGCTTGCGGGTAGACCTCCATCACCGGTCGGACGATGCCCATGGACCAACTTTCCAGGGTCATGATCTGGAACAAGGTGTACAACGAGCCGCCGACCGAGCCGAACCACTCCGGGAAGGACGCCGAGAACAGCTTGGTGGAGATCACCGCCCCGACGTAGAAGATGATGCCTACGATTCCGGCCACGGAGCTGACTCCGGGCAGGGCGTGGAGCATGGCGGCGATGACGCGGCGCATGTTCGGCAGCGCGGAGATCATCCGCATCACCCGGAGCACGCGCAACGATCGCAGCACGGCCAATCCCCCATGGCTGGGCACCAGGGAGATGGCCACTACCAGGAAATCGAAGACATTCCACCCTTCCCTGAAGAAGCTGCGGCGCTGGGCGTACAGCTTCAGCCCGATCTCCACGATGAAAATGGCCAGGCAGAGCCGGTCAAGGCCCAGGAGCAACGGCCCGGCCAGTTCCATGGCCCAGGCCGAGGTTTCCAGGCCGAGGACGATGCCGTTGATGATGATCACGAAAATAATAGCGTTCTGAAATCGGCTGTTCTGGACGAGGTTCAGGATTCGATCGCGAGTACTTGTGTTGGGTGTGGTGGTCATGGGGTTGGTTCGTTGGGTGATGGTTGAGGAAAAGGACCGGATGATTGTTGAACACACGTCCTCTTAGCGGCAGTCCGATCAAAAATCTCAAGTGCAAGGATCAAAAAAAAGTTCAATGTCGAAGCGTGGTTATTGATACGTAAGAGTTTGAGATTTTTGCGGCGACGCGGCAATTGGGAGTTTTTCAACGGACTGTCAGGACGATTTCTGGAACTCCAGGGTGAGATGCCTGGGCTCCCAAGCCCCGCCCCAGAAGGAAAAGGCCTCGCTGCTGTGAAACGCGGAGCGGACCGAGACGTGCTCTTTGCCGCTGACGGACAGTCCGTCCGTCTCCAGCCCGAGGTCCACGAAGTATTCCATGTCCGCCACCAGCAGGTGCACGATTTTCGGCTCCGCGCCGACCGGAACGGGACAGGGGATGAAAAAGTCGTAGACCACCTGGTGGCCCTGGATGGAGGCCCGGAAGTCCGTGACCGAGGCCACGTGGAAAGGGGAGTCGTTGACCTTGATCTGGATGAAGTAGTCGTATTCGCTCAGATACTCGAACGCTCCCCGGCGGACCTCTTCGATCTCCTCGTCCGAAAAGACGCCGTTTCCGTCCGCGTCGAACATGTCCATGATCTGGCTGCTGAACATTTCGTCAAAGGTCCAACGGTGCTGAAATCCGACCAGCCCCGTGGCGTCGAACCGGGCCTCAATGGCGTAATCCACCCAGACGTGCGGATGGGCCCGGGCCGGTTGCGCGGTCATGAAGAGCAACGTGGTCACGGCCAGAAAAAAGAGGCTGGTCCGGCGAAGCCGATGCATGGCGTTGGTCCTTGTTCGTAACTGCTCAAATGCGGCAAGCATGGCCTGGATGCCCGCCTTCGCGGGCATGACGAGTTTGAGAAGCGTGCCAATCGAAGTCATTCCCGCAGAGGTGGAATCCAGATGCAAGGCAACCTTCAGGCAGTGCCCGACTTTTTTAAGTAGTTATCTTTGTTCTTTTTTGAGACAAGCGTGGCTAAAACGGGTTAGCTTTCCTCGAACGGTTTCCCTGAACGGTTATCCGGATGCTCATCCCGAAGTTCGTCCAATATGCCATCCGGCCCACCCACGACCACCGTGACCATCCGGTCCGCCATCAGCCGACGGGCCAGGGCGTCTCCGGCGTCTTCCCGGGTGACCCGCGCGACGTGGTCGGTGTACGTGGTCAGGTAGTCCGGCGCAAGGTCGTAAAACCCGATCATCCCCAGGGTCGCCGCGATGTCGCTGTTGGAGGCCAAGCCCAAGGGGAAGCGGCCGATGATGTTGTCCTTGGAAGCGGCCAGCTCCTCTTCGGTCACGCCCTCGTTGATGAAGACGGCCAGGGCGTCGCGAAGCACCGACAGGGCCTCGGCGGCGTGATGGACTCCGGTCTGCATGGTGATCAGGAACGGGCCTTCCGCGGCCATGGGCTGAATGTGGCTGGAAACGGAGTAGGCCAGCCCGCGTTCGGTGCGGACATCCTGAAAGAGCCGGGAGGTGAACCCGCCGCCTCCGAAAACGTGGTTGGCCACGCTCAGGGGAAAACGGTCCGGGTCGTCCAGGCGCAGGAGTGGCCCGCCCATGAAAATATGAGCCTGCTCCGAGGGAAAGGGAATGTGCTCCAGGATCGGTTCGGACGGCAATTCCGGTGAGGGTAGGGCCGAGGGCCGCTCGCCCTGGGGCAGGGTTGCGGCGATGCGTCGGCTCAATGCTTGCGCGGCGTCCAAGGACAGGTCGCCGGTCAGGGCCAGAACGGCGTTTTGCGCGGTGTAGTGATGTTGGTAAAAAAACTGGATCAGCGTTTTTTCCAGGGTGGGGACGCTTTGTTCCGTCCCCAGCGGATGGGCGGCGTAGGGATGATCGCCGTAGGCCAGCCGGTAGAACTCCCTGGCAGCGACGGCCCCGGGCTCCTGGCGCTCCCGCTGCAGGGCTTGCAGGGTCTGGCGGCGAGCCCTGGCCAGGTCGTCCTCGGGAAAGGCCGGGTCCGCGAGCAGGGAAACAAGGGTCGCCACGGCGGTTTCCATCCAGTCCGGCTCGGTCAGGGTGCGCAGATGGACGATGGCCATGTCCCGAGCCGCGCTGGTGCTGAACTGAGCCCCAACGGACTCGAAGCGCTCGGCCACGGTGTCCGCGTCCAGCTTCGGCGTGCCGAAGGCCAGGGCCAGGTTGGTCATCCGGGCCAACCCGCCATGTTCGCCGTCCCGGGCCGAACCGGCGTCGAAGACCAGCCGGATGTCCAGCATGGGCAGGGCCGGGGCCGGAGCGAAGAGCACGCGCAGCCCGTTGGACGTGGTCCAGGTTTCAAAATCAGCGGCCCGGGCCGGGGTTGTCGGCCCGCAAAGGAAACCGAGCAGCACCAGCAGGGCAAGGGCGGCCGGGCCGACGGAAGGCTGGAAAACGAGATTAGTGGTCGGACGGTTCATGTTGGGGTCCTTGGCGGTTTGGGGAGGTGGAGCCGTTTGCTCCGGGCATGGGCAACGGGTCCAGGATGGCCACGGTGCGGGTGTCCGGGATCAGGTAGGTCCGGGCGACGCGTTGGACGTCCTCGGCGGTCACGGCCCGGATGCGTTCGGCGTATTCCTCGCCGACCCGCCATCCCAGGCCGATGGTTTCCAGCATGCCCAGTTCGAAGGCCCGGGCGTTCAGGGAATCCTGGCGATAGACTTCCGATGCGATGACCTGGGCCTGGACCCGCTGCAGTTCGGCTTCGTCCACGGGGATTTCGATCAGCCGCCGGATCTGATCCAGCAGGGCCTGCTCCAGGGTTTCGATGTCGGATTGTGACGACGGGGCCGCGGAAAGGGTGAACAGGGTTTCCAACCGACTGTAGCCGCCGTACCCGGCCCCGGCTCCCAGGGCCAGTTCCCGTCCGCGAACCAGTTCGCGATCCAGGCGGGAGGAGCGCCCGGAGCCGAGGACGCCGGCCGCGACCATCAGGGCGTAGGCGTCGTCCGGGGCGGTGTCAGCGGCCAGAAGCGTCGGAATGCTCGGAACTTTCCAACCCATGATCAGGTGGGGCAGCTCCGCTGGAACCCGCAGGACGACCCTACGTTCGCCCCGCTGGGGAACCTCGGTCCGGGGCTTGATTTCCGGCAAGGGGCTGGCGGGAATGGGGCCGTAATGGCGTTGGGCCGCCTCGATCACCTCGCCCGGGTCCACGTCGCCCACCACCACGACCACGGCGTTGTTGGGCGCGTACCAGGCGTCGTACCAGGCCTGAACGTCCTCCAAAGCATAGTTCTCGATGTCGGTCATCCAGCCGATCACCCCGTGGCCATAGGGGCTGTTCAGAAACGCCGCGGCCATGAATTGTTCGTGCAGCAGGGCGGTGGGACGGTCGTCCCGGGTCAATCGGCGTTCCTCGACAACCACGTCCCGTTCCGGCTGGAACTGTTCCTCTGTCAGGCGCAGGGCGTGCATCCGCTCGGCCTCCATGGCCATGGCCGTTTCCCAATGCGCGCTGCCCAGAACCTGAAAGTAGGCCGTGAAGTCCGGGCCGGTGAAGGCGTTCTGGTTGCCGCCGAGGCGGGCGATGATCCGGGTGAACTCGCCGGGCGGGTAGGCTTCACTGCCTCGAAACATCATGTGTTCAAGCATGTGGGAGATCCCGGTGATGCCGCTCTGCTCGCTCCTGGATCCGACGTCGTACCAGATTTGGTTGGTGACCACCGGTGCGCGGGGATCCGGCAGCACCAGGACGGTCAACCCGTTCTCCAGACGGTGTTCCACGACGTCGGCCTGAGTCTGGGCCGAGACAGATAGCGACAGGAGCAAGAACCAGCAAATCAGAATCAACGTTTTGAATTTCAGCATGATGAGAATTTTAACCAGATTGTTGAAATGGGTGGGACGACGAATTGATTCAAAAAATGAACATTCCGGGCGGGGTTGGCAAGGGGAGGGGAAGACCGGATTTGATTGTGCTGCAATGACGAAGAGTTAGTTCATGCTTGGTTCGATAAATTATCTCAGGCCTGTTTATCTTGCAAGGTTGTTGATTTTCCACGTTTTTCACCGTATGAATCCCGATCGGTTTCAGTCTGGGCAACGGACGTTTCGGTCCTCTGCCTGGAGCTGGTTCAAAGCGTATGAGGAAAATTTTACGCGAACGAGGTGTGGTTAACCCTTTTCCCTGCAAGGAGGCACTTGCATGAAAAAACGACTGTTGTTGACTGTATTGGCGGGACTGCTGGCGTTGCCCCTGTTGATCGGCCAGGCTCACGCCCAGATCCGGATCGGTCTGATGGCGCCCTTGACCGGCTCCTGGGCCAGTGAAGGTCAGGCCATGAAGCAGATCGTGGATCTGCTGGCCGAAGAACTGAACAACGCCGGCGGCGTATTGGGGCAGAAGGTGGAGATCGTGGCCGAGGACGACGCCGGGGATCCGCGCACCGCGGCTTTGGCGGCCCAGCGGCTGTCCACCCGGGGCATCGTCGCCGTCATCGGGACCTACGGCTCCTCCATCACCGAGGCCAGCCAGAACATCTACGACGAAAACAAGATCGTCCAGGTGGCCACGGGGTCCACGGCCATTCGGCTGAGCGAAAAGGGTCTGCGCTACTTCTTCCGGACCTCCCCTCGGGACGACGAACAGGGGCTGGTGGCGGCCAACACCTTGAAGGACATGGAGTTCGGCAAGGTGGCCATCCTGCATGACAACACCACCTACGCCAAGGGCTTGGCCGACGAGGCTCAGTCATTGCTCAAGGATAGCGATGTGGAGATCGTCTTCTTCGATGCCCTGACTCCCGGCGAGCGGGATTACAGCGCCATCCTCTCCCAGTTGCGCAACCGCGCTCCCGAAGTCGTGCTCTTTACCGGCTACTTCCCTGAAGCCGGACTGTTGCTGCGTCAAAAGAAAGGCATGGGCTGGGACGTGCCCTTCATCGGCGGCGACGCCACCAATAATCCGGACCTGGTGAGCATCGCCGGGAAGGAAGCCGCCGAGGGCTTCATGTTCCTCAGCCCGCCCGTGCCCCAGGACTTGGGTTCTCCTGAGGCCACCTCGTTCATGGCCGCCTACCGGGCCAAGTACAATGATGATCCCGCCTCGGTCTGGGCCGTGCTGGCCGGCGACGCGTTCAACGTCATCGTGGCCGCCATCGAGGGGTCCGGCTCCACCGAACCGGACAAGATCGCCGAATACCTGCGCACCGGCCTGACCGACTTCGAAGGTCTGACCGGCGCCATCGCCTTTGACGACAAGGGCGACCGGGTGGGCGAATTGTACCGCGTGTATAAGGTTGACGGCGAAGGCCGGTTCATCCTGCAACCGTAAACATCGACGATTCCAGGGGCGGGTGTGAAACCCGCCCCTGCTCATGATGGATGTCCGGACGATCCATCGTCCCCATCCGACCACCATCCCAAGGACATGGCATGCAACTTTTTCTCGAACAATTGACCAACGGGCTGGCCGTGGGCGGGATCTACGCCCTGATCGCCCTGGGCTACACCATGGTTTACGGCGTGCTCAAGTTGATCAACTTTGCTCACGGCGACCTTTTCACCATCGGCGCTTTTCTCGGTCTGACCCTGCTTTTGTCCCTGGGGCTGACCGATCATATCGGCCCGGTGGCCGGGATTTTGGTGCTGGTGTTGATGGTCATGGGGCTGGTGGCCGTGATCGGCGCGTTGCTGGAACGAACGGCTTATCGCCCGTTGCGCACCTCGCCCAGGCTGTCCGCGGTGGTTTCCGCGCTGGGCGCGTCCATTTTTTTTCAAAACGCGATCATGCTCATCTATGGGGCCAGATTCCGGGTCTATCCCCACGACCTGCTGCCCACCACGGCGATTTCCCTGTTCGGAGTGGACATCCCGGTAATGCGCATTGTTCTTTTCGCCGCCTCCCTGGTGATGATGGCCGGGCTCTATTATTTCGTGCAGCGGACCAAGACCGGCACGGCCATCCGGGCCGCGGCCATTGATCAGGGCGCGGCGAAACTGATGGGCATCGACGTGAACCGGGTGATTATGTACGTTTTTCTGATCGGTCCGGCCCTGGGCGGAGCCGCCGGGATGATGGTCGGCCTGTACTACGGCCAGATCAACTTCACCATGGGCTGGGTCTACGGCCTGAAGGCCTTTACCGCGGCCATTCTCGGCGGCATCGGGAACATTCCCGGAGCCATGCTCGGCGGTCTGCTGTTGGGGGTGATCGAGGCCATGGGCGCGACCTACATCTCCCTGGCCTGGAAGGACGCCATTTCCTTCATGGTTCTGATCCTGATCCTGATCTTCCGGCCCACGGGAATTCTGGGCGAACGCGTGGCGGATAAAGTATGAAACCGGCGACCATCATCAACGTTGTCGTTGTGGCGGCCCTGCTCGTGGCCCCGTATTGGCTGAACGCCTACTGGGTGGACGTGCTCAATTCCATCGGCATCTACGCGGTGCTGGCTTTGAGCCTGAACATCATCCTGGGTTACGCCGGCCTGTTCCACATGGGCCATGCAGCGTTCTTCGCCATGGGCACCTATACGACGGCCATCCTGAACACCCAGTTCGGGATTCCGGTGCTCTGGCTGATGCCTCTTTCCGGGATGGTCGCCGGGTTCTTCGCCCTGCTGGTGGCCAGGCCGATCATCCATTTGCGCGGGGACTACCTGCTCATCGTGACCATCGGCATCGTGGAGATCGTGCGCATTGCACTGGTGAACAACGTCTTCGGGATCACCGGCGGGTCCAACGGGATCTTCGGGATCAGCCGACCGGTTTTGTTCGGCCATGTGATCCGTACGCCTCATGATTTTTATTACCTGATCTTCGCTTTTGCCGCGATCACTGTATTTTTCTTTTTGCGCCTGGAGAACTCCCGTTTTGGTCGAGCTCTGAACTACATCCGCGAGGACGACGTGGCCGCGGAGGGCAGCGGGATCGACGCGGCGCACTACAAGCTGGTGGCCTTTGTTCTGGGCGCGTTCTGGGCCGGGATGGCCGGGACCATCTTCGCGGCCAAGATGACCATCGTCTCGCCCCAGTCCTTCACCTTTTGGGAATCCGTGGTCATGTTCACCATCGTCATCCTGGGCGGGTCCGGGAACATTCGCGGCGTGATCCTGGGCGCCTTTCTGATCGTCGGCCTGCCGGAGGTGTTTCGGGAGTTCGCCGGGGCGCGGATGCTTATTTTCGGCGCGGCCATGATCCTGATGATGATCTTCCGGCCCAAGGGCATTCTTCCTCCTCCGCCCCGGACCTTCAATCTGGACTTTCTGTCCTCGGCCCGGGGAGGTGGGAAATGAACGCTTCTCCGCTTTTGCGACTGACCAGTCTGACCAAGTCCTTTGGCGGGGTCATGGCCGTGAACCAAGTCAGTTTTGACGTGGACCACGGCTCCATCGTCGGCTTGATCGGCCCCAACGGCGCGGGCAAGACCACGGTGTTCAACCTGATCACCGGCAACTATCGTCCGGACTCCGGCGAGATCCTCTTTGACGGCCGGAACATCGTGAACATGCGTACCAATCGGATCGTCTCCCTGGGCATTGCCCGGACCTTTCAGACCATCCGCTTGTTCCAGAACATGAGCGCCCTGGAAAACGTCCTGGCCGGGTGCCATTGCCGGATGCGCTCCGGCGTGGTCGGGGCCATGCTCCGGCTGCCCTGGCAGAAGCGGGAGGAGCGCGAGGCCCTGGAGATCGCGGTGAACGAACTGGAGTTCGTCGGCCTGCGGCCCCACCTTGACCAGGCGGCCCGGAACCTGTCCTACGGCAACCAGCGCCTTCTGGAAATCGCCCGGGCCCTGGCCACCAAGCCGCGCTTCCTGATTCTGGACGAACCGGCCGGGGGCATGAACGACTATGAAACCCAGGTCCTGGTCGATTTGATTTCCCAGGTCCGGGAGCGGGGGATCACCGTACTGCTCATCGAGCACGATATGAATCTGGTGATGCAAATTTGCGAAAAGTTGGTGGTGTTGGAGTACGGCATCATGATCGCCCAGGGCACTCCGGCGGAAATCCAGAAGGACCAACGGGTCATCGACGCCTACCTGGGGGCCCCGGACGAAGATGATGAGGACTTTTGATCATGTTGCTGCGCATTGAAAATCTGGAAGTGAAATACGGCAACGTGCAGGTGTTGCACGGGTTGAACCTGAACGTGGCCCAAGGCGAGATCGTGACCATCCTCGGGGCCAACGGCGCGGGCAAGTCCACCACCCTGATGACCATCAGCGGCCTGGTCAAGCCGTCCGGCGGGGGGATTTTCCTGGAAGACAAGCCCCTGCACAAACTGGAAGCTCACGACATCGTCAAGCTGGGCCTGGCCCAGGTCCCGGAGGGCCGGAGAGTCTTCGGCACCCTGAGCGTGAGAGAGAACCTGCACCTGGGCGCCTTTACCGCCACGGACCAGGCCCAGATCCGCAAGAACCTGGATTGGGTCTACGAGATGTTTCCCATCCTGCACAAACGCCGCAGCCAGCTTGCCGGAACCCTCAGCGGCGGAGAACAGCAGATGCTGGCCATCGGCCGCGGCCTGATGGCCAGCCCCAAGATCCTGCTCCTGGACGAACCCAGCCTGGGCTTGGCCCCGATCCTGGTCAAATCCATCTTTGCCACGGTCAGGGAAATCAACAAGTCCGGCGTGACCATCGTCCTGGTGGAACAAAACGCCCGCCTGGCCCTGAAACTGGCCGACCGGGGCTACGTTCTGGAACTGGGCAAAATCGTGCTCGAAGACTCGGCCAAAGCCCTGCTGGCCAACCCGGAAGTGCAGAACGCGTATCTGGGGGGAGTGGGGTAGCCGCCTTTTTCCTCACCCGTACGCCCGGCGCAGGCGGCGTTCCACGCGGCCGGCGAGGGTGGAGAAGGTGAGGGTCAGGAGGAGGTAGAGCACGGTGATGGTGATCATGATCTCGAAGGTCATGTAGGTGGAGGCCATCAGTTCCAGGCCCTGGAAGGTCAGTTCCTGGACGCTGATCACCGAGACGATGGCCGTGTCCTTGATGGTGGCGATGAACTGGCCGGACAGCGGGGGGACGATCCGGGAGACCGCCTGGGGCAGGATGACGTGACGCATCTGCTGCCAGGGGGAGAGGCCCAGGGCGTAGGCGGCCTCGCGCTGGCCCCGCTCGATGGACTGGATTCCGGACCGGACATGCTCGGTGATGTAGGCCCCTTGATAGACAGCCAGGGTGAGCAGGGCGGCCAGGAAATTGGACATCCGGTCCACGGGCACGGCCATCCAGGTCAATAATTCCTTGCCCCAATCCGGCAGGTTGCGGAGCATCACTTCCACGCCCAGCAAGGTTATCAGTTGATCTGCCAGGAAAAAATAGAAAATGAAGATCAGAACCAGGGGCGGAATGTTGCGGACCACCTCCACATAGGTCCAGCCGACCATCCTGGGGAACAGGGACTTGCCGCATCGGGCCAGCCCCATGATCACGCCGATCACCGTGGCCAGGAGCATGGTCCAGATGCTCAGGCGGATCGTGGTCAGCAACCCCTGGGTGATCAAACCGGGCACCCAGCGGCCGGCCGCTTCATCCCAACGCAGCAGGTAATTGGCCAGCAAATGCCAGCGCCACTGGTAATCCAGGGTGGCGTGGACGCGCCAGAGGAAAATCGCGGCAAAGGCGACGATCGCCAGAATCAGGACGGCGTCCAGGGTGGTGAAGCGGGTCCGCTTGGAAGGCATGGAGATGGTGTTTGTGCTGAGAGGGTTCGGCTGGGCAACATCCGTCGCCCAGCCGATACGTGGTTGCGCTGGTCGGTTATTCCACCTGGTCCTTCCAGTCCATGGTCGTGAACCAGTAGGCGTAGCGGTCCTGGATCCAGCCTTCGCCGGTGACCTGGAGGATCCAGCTGTTCACGTAGTTGAGCAGATCCGGATCGCCCTTGCGCATGGCGATGCCGATGGGCTCGTTGGTCAGGTTCCCTTCGACGGGTAAAAACAGTCGGTCCGGGTTCTTGATGGCCTCCTGGGAGGGCAGGGGGGCGTTGCCGATCAGAGCGTGGGCCCGACCCATGAGCAGTTCCTGGACGGCCTGGGGCTCCTTGTCGAAATATTTGCGTTGGGCCTTGGGAAAGAGATTTTCCGCGGCGCGCTGTGCCGTGGTCCCGGTGCGGGTGACGATGGTCACCTCGGGCTTGTTGAAGTCCTCCAGGGTGGTGAAGCCCGCGGCCTTTTCCTTGTGGGCCACCAGGGCCTGGCCGGTGAAGTAGTAGGGCATGCTGAAGTAGACCTGCTGGGCCCGATCCGCCCGGATGCTCATCCCGCCGATGAGCAGGTCGAACTTGCCGGTGAGCAGGGCCGGGATGATCCCCCGCCACGCCGTGGGCACCAGTTCGACGCGTACGCCGAGGTCTTCGGCGAAACGTTTGGCCACGTCGATCTCGAAGCCGATGAATTCCCCGGTCTTGTCCTGCATGGCCCAGGGCACGAAGGTGTCGAAGCCCACCCGCAACGCCCCGCGCTCCATGATGCCGGTCAGGGTGCTTTCCCTGGTGATCTGCTGGCTGATGTTCTGGGCCTGGGCCAGGGCGGCGACCAGCAGAATCAGGCCGACCGCCAGGGCCGCCAGACTGCTAAGGGCGAGTTTGCGTGTCGTGTTCATTTGTGCTCCTTTGAGTTGAGGTTTGATCCGGGCGACCCGGTGATTGAGCCTGGGACCGGTCCGCACAGAATTTGGCCGAGAAAGTCGCGGGTGCGCTCTTGTCTCGGGTTGTTGAAAAAGTCGTCGCTGGAGGCTTCCTCCAGGAGTCGCCCGTCTTCCATGAAGATCACTCGGTCACCGGCTTCACGGGCAAAGCCCATTTCATGGGTGACCACGACCATGGTCATGCCGTCCCGGGCCAGGCCCTTCATCACCTCCAGGACTTCGCCGATGGTTTCCGGGTCCAGGGCGCTGGTGGCCTCGTCAAAAAGCATCACCTTGGGATGCATGGCCAGGGCTCGAGCAATGGCCACGCGCTGCTGCTGACCGCCGGAAAGCTGGGCCGGATAGGCCCGGGCCTTGTCCGTCAGGCCGACCCGTGCGAGCAGGGCCATGGTGGCTTCCTCGGCCTCTTTCCGGGATTTGCCCCGGACCTGCTCCTGGGCCAGGTTGATGTTTTGGAGCACGGTCATATGCGGAAACAGGTTGAAGGACTGGAAGACCATGCCCACCTCGGTTCGGATGGTCAGCCGGTTTCGGGGATCGTCGTCCAAAGGCACGCCGTCGATGACGATTTCCCCGGAATCAATCTCCTCCAGGCCGTTCAGGCAGCGCAGCAGGGTGGACTTGCCCGAGCCGGACGGCCCGATGATCACAACCACCTCCTTTTGCCGTACGGACAGCGAAACATGATCCAGGGCGCGCAACCCTCCGGGATACGTCTTGACGATCTCCCGCACGGAGATGATTTCCGGGCCGAGGCGGACGTTTTCGCGTGTTGGTGCTTGTCGGGCTTCGATCATGGCGGGGATTGCGGTCATGCGGATGCTCTGGTTTTTTGGGTTCACGGTTTAACGGTTGCGGTCGCGGATGGTTTCAGGGAGTTATTTTTCTGACTTCTGACTTCTGACTTCTGACTTCTGACTTCTGACTTCTGACTTCTGACTTCTGACTTCTGACTTCTGACTTCTGACTTCTGACTTCTGACTCCTGCCCCCCCCTCATTCCGCCGTGCGCATCCGTTTGCCCAACTCCGCCACGAGCATGGACAGGGGGAAGGTGACGGCCAAATAGATGGCCGCCACGGTGAACCAGACCTCGAAGACCATGAAGGTGTCCGAGGAAACAATGTTGCCTTGCTGGGTCAGCTCATAGATGGCTATGGTGCTGGCCAGGGAGGAGTCCTTGATCAGGGTTACGCCCACGCCGGTCAGGGGAGGCAGGATGCGCCGGACGGCCTGTGGGACGATCACCTTGCGATAGGTGTCCAATTTGGACAGCCCCAGACTATGGGCGGCCTCCCACTGGCCTTTGTGGATGGAAACGATTCCGGCCCGGAAGATTTCCGAGGCGTAGGCCCCTTCGAACAGGGACAGGGCCAGGACGGCGGAGCCGAAGGCGCCTAGGCCGAAGACCGGGCCGATGACGTAGTAGATGAAGAAAATCTGGGTCAGCAGCGGGGTGTTGCGGATGAATTCCACGTAGCCCTTGGCCACGAGCCGGGCCGTGAACGAGTCGGAAAGCCGGAAGATCGCCGCGGTCAGTCCGAAGATCATGGCCAGGATCAGGCTCAGCCCGGAAATCTTGAAGGTCACGATCAGCCCCTGCAGCAGAGGCCCGAGCACCCAGCCGTCCTCGGTGAATTGCATCAGGTAGCGGGGCATGCGGTACCACTTCCAGTGATAGCCCATGCCTTGTTCGCCGCTGGCGATGAACCAGGCCACCGCGCCCAGGAACAGGCCGTAAAGCAGGAAGTCCCGGTAGTGGGCGGCCAGAAATCCAGATCGTGTGGCGGCCTTGGTTTGGAGGGTCACGGCGCGACCTCGGTGAATGTGGTCGAAACGGGGAAGAATGCGCTGCGGCGTGGTGAAGAGAGGCGGCGGGGAGCGGGGGAAGCAAAGAAAAGAACGGGAGGCAAGGGCGGACGGAGCGGGGCGAAGCACGTTCTCACCGGACAACCTCCGGGGCCGAAGAACACCTCGGAAAGTCGGCGCGACCTGGAGGGCCGTCGGATTGGATTGGAGTCGCCCAAAGCGCGGGCTTGGGCGCGGGGCTGGCGAGCGACACTATGCATGACGCTCATACCGTAGGTTTCGGGGGTGAGGTTGTCAAATACGTCTGTTCGGATCAAGATACTAGGCGGACATTTCTCCAAGCATGGGAAACAGATGACGAACGGGACCGGGTTCGCCTGGGCCGCAGCCTCGAGGGTGTTTGACGATGAGTTGCTCAATAATCTATCAAATCGTTTTACGAAGCAGGGAAAACGTATTCATAATCGTACCAAGGAGCTTGTGTGATGCGGGATATCGCGCTGTTGCGAAAAAAGCAGGTCGGACTGCGGTTGCCTGTGTATCTTGTCGATGAAATTGACGATTTATCACGAATGCATGACTTGAACCGCAGCGAGGTCATCACCGAGGCCATCCGGAGCTACGTGGAAGAGCAGAAGGCTCAGCGGCTCCATATTGAGTTCGACCAGGCCGTCAAGGAGTTGAAATTGGCGATTCAAGAGGGCGGAACCACTACGCTGAGCGAGCTGATCCATGAGCTTGAAGATATTTAGCCTGCCCAGCTTTGCAAGAGATGTCAAAAGGCTGCATAAGAAATACAAAAAATTGCCAGAGGACCTGAAGCGCCTTCAGGACACCTTGACGAACGATCCTCGGGCCGGGATCGCCCTTACCGCCTCATTGCACAAACTTCGCCTTTCCAACTCTTCGACGGCCACGGGGAAAAGCGGGGGATTTCGGGTTATTTACTACTATATCGACCGTCGGGGGCACCTGTATCTTCTCAAGCTGTATTCAAAGACGGAGGTGGCCGGCATCAGTGAGGACACGTTGAAGGCCATTCTTCAGGAGAATGGGTTGGCGTAGCATCTTCCGCGTTGCCTGGTTCGACAAGTCCGTCATTGCGCCTCAAGCTCGGGCAAAGGGTGGTCTTGGGAAGAGATCAGCAGCCGGATCTGTTCCCAGAGCGTTTCCCGGCCCTGGCGGGTCTTGGCGGAAAAGAAGACCGGGGCGGCTTCCGGACCCAGCAGCTCTATCCAGGCGCGCTTGGCGGCGGCGATTTCGCGCTGGGAGCACTTGTCCGCTTTGGTGAGCACGGGCAGGAGGGGTAGGCCCTGCTCCAGGGCCATGCCCGCCATTTCCTTGTCCGGGGCTTGGGGCGGCAGGCGGCTGTCCAGAACCAGGATCAGCCCCACCAGGCCCTTGTTGCTGGTCAAAAAGCGCCGCATCAAATTGCCCCAGGCGTTGCGCTCGCTTTTCGGGCGTTTGGCGTAGCCGTATCCGGGCAGGTCCACCAGGTAGTAGTGCTCCGGATGGACCAGATAGTAATTCAGGCTGCGGGTTTTGCCCGGAACCGAGCTGGTCTTGGCCAGGTTTTTTCGATTGGCCAGACAGTTCAACAGGGAGGATTTGCCCACGTTGGAGCGTCCGGCCAGGGCGATTTGCGGAACGGTGATCCGTTCCATCTGGTCCAGGGTATAAATGGTTTTTTCCAGGCTGACGCTGGAGGATTGTGGCGCTTGAGGGAGTTCCGGGCTTGTCATCGGGCGATTCCTGTACCATGATGCGGGGTTGAGGTGATAAGCGACGACGGTTCGCCGTCTCCTGTCTCCCCTACCCGTGGAAGATCAACTCTGCAAGGAGAAGTCTCGTGAAGTCGATCATCGTGCTGTTCCTTGGATTCCTTCAGGTCGTCCTGCTGTGCGCCTGTGCGCCCCGGGGCGCCGACCAGGGCTGGAAGTTTGCCGAGGAAGCCCCAACCGCGTTGTATCAGGAAACGGAGATCACGGTGTCCATTGTACCGGATCCGGTCATGGAATACGACGGAATGTGCGAGAAGCTGAGGACCGCGTCCCGGGAACAGGGCGTGGAGGAATTGTTGCACATGTACGTCACCCAGGCGATGTTGCTGCGCCCTTCGGCGCTCCCCATGACACTTCCCTCGAACGAGAGCGGAAACGCCGAGTTTCTGGAGGGCAGTCCAGAAATAGAGATCGCCGCTGCAAGCAATGAATCAAGTTGCGACCCTTGGCTGGACAGCGTCACGGGAATGGTTTTGCAGCGAACGGCCTTCTTTTCCACCCTGGTTCCGGAGCGACGCCTGGGAGGAGTGATCGACGCCCTGCAGGAAGACCAAACCATGGGGGGGATGCTTTCCAAGGCCTATGTTTCCTTGTGGGGCCCGCCCCAGGGGCAGGCGCCGATCCCGGTGCTCATCGTCCAGCGTTCCAGCGGCCTGGAGCAAGGTATGGTCCAGGTCATCGGGGCCGGATTGATTACGCAGACCACGGACACGACGAGCCAGATGCGCATTCTGGAGTCCACCCGGGAGATATTTCCGGGCGATCTGTTCTTCCAGCTTCAGGTCAGGGCCGAAGGGTTGCCCATGGAAGGCGATCTGTTGCCGCTGGGGCCGACCATGGACGAGTAGGCGTACAGGTGTCCGGACCCTCCTCCCGCTACTCTTGAAACGAGGAGTCGACGGCCCGTTCCCTGTTCTTTTCAGCCAGCCGCATTGCCCGGCGAACCTTGGCCTCTTCGAAACGGTGAATTTCATCCGGCGTGGTGGGGTGGTAGGGCCGGGCCGGGGTGGGGCGGCCTTTTTTGTCCAGGGCCACGAAAGTCAGATAGGCCGAGGCGGTGTGCCGGATTTCCCCGGTCAGGAGGTTTTCCGCCTCCACCCGAACCCCGACTTCGATGGACGTCCGGCCCACCAGGTTGACGCTGGCCTTGAGCATGAGCAGGTCGCCGACATAGGCCGGATGGTGAAAATCCAGCCGGTCGATGGACGCGGTCACGGCGTTGCCCCGGACGTGCCGGATGGCTACGATGCCCGCGGCGGTGTCGATATGCTTCATGATGATTCCGCCGTGGATGCTGCCGTACGGGTTCGCGTCCTGAGGCAGCATCTGTACGGCCATGGTCAGGGACGTGTCTGAAGTGCAGGTGGTTTGCATGGTGGCTCCGTGTCGCCGAGGTGAGTTCGAGATGGATTTTTCCCGTTGCCTCAAAACGTATCAACAAAAGGTTTTATCGCGTGTACCACCCGAATATTGATCCCGTGGCTTTCGCCCTTGGACCGCTGGAGGTCCGATGGTACGGCCTGATGTATCTGATCGGCTTTCTGGCGGCCTGGCTGCTGGGGCATCTGCGGGCCAAGCGGCCGGGGTCCGGTTGGAATCCCCAGGAACTGCCGGACCTGATCACCTATTGCGCCTTGGGGCTCTTACTGGGTGCACGGCTAGGGTACGTGCTGTTCTACGACTTCGCAACATTCATCGACCATCCCCTGGAAATCCTGAAGATATGGAAGGGCGGGATGTCCTTTCACGGCGGCCTGTTGGGCGTGATGCTGGCCATCTGGCTCTACGCCCTGCGCAGCCGACGGAGTTTTTTTCAGGTGGCCGATTTCGTGGCTCCGCTGGCGCCCATCGGGATCTGCGCCGGGCGGATCGGCAATTTCATCAACGGCGAGCTCTGGGGCCGGGCCACGGACGCCCCGTGGGGCATGATCTTCGCCGACCCGAACGCCGGATTCATTCCCCGGCACCCGTCCCAGTTGTACCAGGCCTTTCTGGAAGGCCTGGTCCTCTTCGCTTTGCTTTGGTCCTTCTCGGCCAAACCCCGCCCAACCATGGCCGTTTCCGGATTGTTCGCCCTGCTCTACGGCGTGTTCCGCTTCAGCGTGGAATTCTTCCGCGAACCGGACGCCCACCTCGGCTTTGTCGCCTTTGACTGGATGAGCATGGGCCAGGTTCTTTCCCTGCCCATGATCGCGTTGGGGGGGGTGTTGCTTTGGCTGGCGGGGAGGCGGAAGGAAGAGGTCAGGAGTCAGAAGCCAGGAGTCAGGAGATAGAAGCCGGAGCATCGACGAACGGTGTAGGGTTGGTTGGCGATCTGAAAACATTCTTATCGTGCCCGTGCCCAACCGCTTGCGGTTGGGCACGGGCACGTTTTTTTTGGTCCTGAAACGAAGAGAAACGCTTCACGTCCGATATTTCGCGTTGATCCGGATGTACTCCTCGGTCAGGTCCGAGGCCAGGAGGGTGTAGCGGCCCTGGCCCTGGCCCAAGGTGATGTCCATGTGGACGTCCTGACGGCAAAGGGCCGCGGCCAGGAGATTGTCCCAGTCCATTGGGACCGGGGTTCCCTGGTGGAAGATGGTTTGTCCGGCCAGGGCCACGCTGACGTGGTCGGGGTTGAATTCGGCTCCGCTGCGGCCCAGGGCGGCCACGATCCGGCCCCAGTTGGGGTCCTGGCCGTACATCGCGGTTTTGACCAGCGGGGAGTGGCCCACGGCTCGGGCTGCCAGTTCGGCCTGGCGGGTGCTTTTGGCCCCGCTGACCCGGATGTGGATCACCTTGGTCCCGCCTTCGGCGTCCTGGACGATCAGGCCGGCCAGTTCCGCGCACACTTCGGCCAGGGTCTTGGCCAGCGCGGCCAGTTCCTTTTTTCCCCGCACCACTCCGGCCCGTCCGTTGGCCAGGGCCAGGACGCAGTCGTTGGTGCTGGTGTCCCCGTCCACGGTGATCCGGTTGAAGCTGTGCTCCACGGCCGTGGACACGGCTTCCCGCCACCAGTCTTGATCCACTCCCGCGTCGCAGATGATGAAGCCGAGCATGGTGGCCATGTTCGGGCAGATCATGCCCGCGCCCTTGGCCATGCCCAGAAGCCGGACCTCTCCGGTCTCCAGGGACAGGGTGCGCCAGGTCAGTTTGGGGTACTTGTCCGTGGTCATGATCGCCCGGGCTGCGTCAAGAGCCGTGGCCCGTCCCAGGCTTTCACCCAGGGCCGGCAGGGCCTGCTTCCAGCGTTCCAGCTTGATCCGGTCGCCGATTACCCCGGTGGAGGCGGGGAGGATTTCCTCCGGTGACAGTCCGAGGGCTTCGGCGGTCATGGCCAGGGCGTCCTGGCAGTCCGCCAGCCCCTGTTCCCCGGTGCAGGCGTTGGCCTGTCCGGCGTTGACCGCCACGGCCCGGACCGGACGGTCCGGAGAGCCGGAGGCCAACAATTCCTTGACCACCAACACCGGCGCGGCCTGGAACAGGTTGCGGGTCAGCGTGGCGGCCCAGACGCAGGGCGCGTCGCTGCGGATCACGGTCAGGTCGTTGCGCTGGGCGTATTTGAAGCCGGCTTCGGCCACGGCGAAATCAAATCCTCGAGGGACGGGAATCATGCGGGTTCTCCTGAAGGCGAGGTTGAGGTGGATGAGTCGGAGTCGGTCGGACTATGATCCGGTGATGTCTGGTCCGGTGGTGGCTGGGTTGGGCCGCTCAAGGGCAGGCGGACGGTGAATCGCGCCCCTTGATCCGGGGCGGACCAGACCGTGATCTCGCCGCCGTGGTCCTGGACCAGTTTGTAGCTCACGGCCAGCCCCAGGCCGGTGCCTTTGGCCTTGGTGCTGAAGAAGGGGTGGAAGAGTTTTTTCATGATTTCTTCCGGGATGCCCCGACCGGTGTCCTTGATCTCGATCCGGACGAAATCAGCGTCCTGGCCGGTGCTGATGAACAGTTCTCCGCCGTCGGGCATGGCTTCCAGGGCGTTTTTGGTCAGGTTGATCAGCACCTGTTTGATCTGATTGGGGTCCACCAAGCAGGCTGGCAGCTCCGGGTCCAAGGCCAGCCGGGCGGTCACGCCTTGGGCAGCGGCTTGCTCTTGGAACAGATCGGCCACTTGCCGGACCAATTCGTTGAGCGTGGTTTCGGTCAGGGAAGGCCTGGGTGGGCGGGTGAAATCGCGTACTTCCACGAGCAGATGCTCCAGCCGCTTGGCCTCCCCGGCGATGATTCCCAGCTTTTCAACGCGCGGATCGTCTTCGGACAAGGTGCGTCGGACCTGCTGGGCGAATCCGCCCATGAGCAGCAAGGGATTCTTGATCTCATGAGAGAGATGGGCCGCGGCTTCGCCAATGGCGGCGAAGCGCTCCGAGAGCATCAGTTTTTCCTGGGTTTGCAGCAGCTGGTCCATGCTTTGGCGGACCTTGTCCCGTTCCCTGCGCAATTCCGTTTCCGAGCGCCGGAGGTGCTCGGTTTTAGCGTCCACTTCCCGTTTCAAGGTTTCTGACCAGCGCAGGGCGATGAACAGGAACGCGGCGGCGAAGAACACGGCCAGTAAAAACAGTCCGACCATCAACCATTGCCGCGCCACCACCGGCTGCATCAAACCATAGACCTCGGTGTCCGGAGCGGCCAGTCCCACGGACCAGAAGCGGCGCTCTCCGTCGAGCCCTGGGGGCAGAGCCACGGGGCTGAAGGCCAGGAGCTTGCGCATTTCCCCGCTCACGTCCCAGTGCCAGCCCGAAATGTACCAGTCCGTGCCTTCCTCGCCGGCAAGCAGACGGGTTCGTACCAATTGGTTGATTCGTTCGTAGGAAATGTCCGGGTTTCGAGCTTGGCGGATCGTATAGGAGCTTTGGCCGCGAAAGTCGCTTTCCACATGGAACAGGAAGTCGCCCTGGTGGTCGATGACCCAGGCGTATCCGGTCTTTCCGGAGCGGACGCCCGCGGCGTATCGCGCGGCCACGGCCTGGAGATCCAAAAGAAAAAACAAGACCTCGGGGCGTTCGGGCCTCGAAGGAAGGAGCAGGGGGGCCACGAAGCGTCCGACAAATGGACCGGAGGCGAGGGCGAGGGGAGTTCCGAGCATGGCCTGGTTCGGATCCCGATCGGTGGAAAGCCGGGCCGCGTCTCGGCTGATGCCGGCCGAAAGTTCCGAGGCTGGAACGTCTTCTCGGGGTGAGAAAAGCATGGTTCCAGGTTCAAGGGCGCCTTTGTCCGGGGTCGCCAGCCCGATCCCCAACACTCCCCATTCCTCGAAAAAGGAGAGGTAGTGATCCAGTCCGGCTTGATCCAGGGCCGGGCGACGTTCCGCGAGAAGCCGAAGGCCTTGCTCCAGAAGCTGGAAATTCGTCTGAATGTCCTTGGCGATCTGTCGGGTCAGCCCGAGTTGTTGCTCGTTGAACTGGCTGGAGACGAGTTTTTCCAGTTCGGTGTCCGCCCGCAGGGCCAACCCGAAAACGGCCAGTACAATGGCGATGCAGGAAAGGACGAGGCCGGTCAGGAAGCGTTTGCGCATGGGGTGACGAGGCTGGTTGGTGAATTGGGTGGCGTCCCCGAACCATTCGCTGATTACGCCTTTGACCCTGGGAATTCAAGGCGTTTGGTGGGCGAATCAGACTTTCAACGCATGTACGGTATCAAGAACCTCTTTTTGCAACCAAAAAAGTCCTGTCCCTGAAAGCCGTCAATTTCCGGCAAAGCCTTCGACCCCGCGGGCCGATCTGCTCATGCGAACCCCGGAATTGCTCAACGAGCTAGATCAAGCTGATCCAGGCCGCAGAAATCGAAGGCAACCCGGCCCTGGAGCAGATCCAGGCCAGGGGGCTACAGCGAGAAGTACCTGGGCCGACCCGGGATGACCGTCCACGAGCTGGGCCTGGTTTTCAGCAAGGCCGAGCGCAATGTGATTGCGTTGGATGGGAGGGAGGTCGAAGAGGCCGATAGGTCAGTCTGAAGGCGATCCTGGCGGCAAGCACCGGAAAGACGGAAAAGGGCGGCAACAACGCGGCATAACGTTTAGCCGTTGTTTTTTGGTTCCGGATTGACCACATGGGTCATATCGACTATCGAAAAGCGAATTTTATATGCATGGATGGACAATCCACCCGTATAGTATGCTATTCCGCCCTGAAAGACCCCCAATGACTGTCTTTTCCACACACACACACACACACAAGTAGGCCGGCCGCGCTGTGTCGTGGCGGACGGGTGGCGGCGTTTTCCTCCCTGCCCGCCCAGTGTAAACCGCACAATATTGCTGAGCGTACCCACGCCCGTTTCCGAATTATCTTTCGGGAGCGGGCGTTTTTTTGGGCCTGTCCACTATGGAAAACCGGTGTCCCCCAATCCCGAAAGGTCTTCGCCGACATCCTCCCCCTCCTGCGCACCTACACCGCCAAATGGAACGTGCCCACCCACCACTTCGACATCAACATTCCCCACCAGGGTGTCCACCTGGTCCGGGAACTGGTGGGCTGCACCCACGTCCAGACGGGAGCCGTGGTCAGGGTGTGATGGGCGTGCGCATGAAGTGTTGGAGAGTGGGATTGGTGTTGATTGATGAACGGCTCGGGACCTTCGGACTTCCGCACAAGAAGTCCTGTTATTTCGGATGACATGCGGCGCATGCCGTGGCGGGGGCTTGCCGGGCGGGCTGCCTTGTACGTGACCACGAACACCCTGAAGTGAAGGAAACTTCACATGACCAGATACTCCACGCAGATCGATCCCCTGGCCTCGACCTGGGGTGAGATGACACGGGGAGAGCGGGATGGTGCATCCCATGAGCATTCAGGACCAGACCTGGGACACCATGGATCAGGCGCGGCGGGAGCTGGTGGACGTGATGTGGGTGGATGGAGGTGGTCAATGAGGGATGGTGACGGTTGATCATCGGCAACTACCTGGCCCTCGGCCCGGACAACCCCCACCAGGAACACCAAGAACATGATGGAACTCTACGCGGAATGGTTCCTGATCTACAGAACCAGAGAGGAAATCCTGGCCTTCACCGCAAACATGGACCCGGCCATGATGGAAAGCGTGGAACTGAAAGACGAATACTTCGGCCTGAACGCCGCCGCGCCCGCGACCATCGGGTTTTTGATGGTGCGGAGGATCGGAGGGGGATCACATAGATATTGAAGAGCTTCACGGCTGGCCCAGCAGCGAGATGGGCAGGGCGTGGAATGTCTTGCCGTCAATCTTGAACGGGAGAATCTTGTCGCCGGAGTAGAAAAGTACCCCGTGGCTGAATCTTGCCCCTGCATAGTCCGCGAAGGTGGACAGGCCCCTGAAGTCCGCCGCCTTGACGCTCATCGCGGCCTTGACCTCCACGCCCACTGCCCTGCCGTCGGCCAGCTCGATGACCAGGTCCAGCTCGTGGCCCCTGACATCGCGGAAATGATGGAAGCGGACCTCTTCCTCGGCCCAGGCCGCATGCTTGAGCAGCTCGCAAAAAACGAAGTTTTCCACCAATCCGCCGAAATGCTGGGAGGTGTGCGTGGTTTGCGCCTGTTTCAGACCCAGCAGGTGGCAGGCCAGGCCGGTGTCGATAAAGTGCAGCTTGGGCATGCCCACCACGGGCCTTTTAGCCGCATTGCGTACGTAGGGGCTGAGTCTGCGGATGATGAACATCAGCTCCAGGATTTCCATGTACCGCTTCACGGTCTTGTCGTCCTGACCAAGGTTGTCGGCAATGTTGGCGTACTTGAGCAGGTTGCCTGTCATGCCCGCCAAAACACGGACAAGGGCGGACAGCCGCGAATGGTAATCACCCTTGGCCTGGTGCATGGCCTCAAAATCCTTGAGCAGCCGGCCTTCCACGTAAGAGGCGAACCAGACGCCCCGCGAGCGCGGGCTTTTGGCCACTGCCTCGGGATAGCCGCCCTGGATGAGCAGTTCGGCCAGGGCAACCCTGTCCAGGGCCGGAGACAGAACCGGTTCAAATCGTCCCTGGATGAGCAGGTCAATGATGTTCCGACTCCCGGCCCGCCGCTCCATCCAGGACAGGGGGTACAGTTCCACCCGGGCCATGTGTCCGGGCAGGGCCTCCTGCACCCTGGCCGACCGGAAGACGTCCGCGGATCCGGTCAGCAGGAAAATGCCCTTCTGACCTGCGGCGGCGTCCGAGATCATCTTGATGGCGCTGACCAGCTCCGGCGCCTGCTGGAATTCGTCCAGAACCGTCGGCCTGGGCAAGGCCGCCAGCAACCCCTGGGGGTCGCTCCGGGCCGAGGCCAGAAGTCCGGCGTCATCCAGGGTGACATACTCCATGCCGATTTCCCCGGCGACGGCCCTGGCAATGGTGCTTTTTCCGGACTGCCGCGGCCCGGTGAGATAGACGATGCGGAAATCGCTGAGCAGCTCGGTCAACCGGCCTTTGAGGTGTCGTTCTATGTACATCCTGGCCCTCCTGGTCACGGATCATGACGTGAAGATAACCGGATTAATGCACAACATAATCCGAGTTTTTCAAAACCATAATCCGGTTTATGCAAGTCAATATTCCGGGAAATATAGAGCGATTCGCAGGCTGTCAATACTGAAGGACACGCCGCTCACTTGGATTATCTATGAACACTGGCGCACTCTAAACCAGACTTGAGGAGCAACCATGGGTCTCACATTCTACACCGGCGCCACCGGGTTTCTGGGGCGCAATCTGCTGGGCGCGTTGCTCAGGGAAACCAGGGACGATTACCTTGTCCTGATCCGGTCCGAGCAGTCCAGGGAGATCATCGAGCGGCATGTGCCCGCCGACTGCCTGGACCGGATCACCTATGTCATGGGCGGCTTGCGCAGGCCGGGGTTCGGGCTTGCGCCGGACGACGCGGATCTGCTCAGGAAGTGCGACACGTTCTGGCATCTGGCCGCCTCCACGTCCTTCAACGACCGGGACCGGGACATGCTGCTGGAGGTCAACGTGGGCGGCACGAGGGCGATCCTGGAGGCCGCGCGCAAGGCCAGGAACCTGAACAAGGTGTACTACATGGGCACGGCCTTTGTGGCTGGAAACAACCCCGGCCCCATCCCTCAGGACGAGCTGCCGCCCAACAACGGGTTCAAGAACTGCTACGAGGAAACCAAGTATCTGGCCGAGGCCGAGGTCCACACGTCCGGCCTGCCCAGCGTGATTCTGCGCCCCAGCATCGTGCTGGGGGATTCAATCAACGGCGACTGCCAGGGCGAGACCCGCATGGTCTACGGCTACATCCTCGGCATTCATCATGCTTTGTGCACGCATCTGGGCGGCAACGGTGGATTTGCGGAACATTGGAACAACAGCGGGCTTCCGGACTCCATCCGTTTGCGGCTGGTCGGCCATCCGCAAACGGTCAAGAATCTGATCTGCATCAACCAATGCGTGGAGGCCATCCTGCGGATCGTGCGCAGCGACACGGTGAACAGAGGCTACAACCTGACCAGCCGCAACCCCTTGCATGGAATGGACATCCGGGACTCCCTGGAGCATTCCCTGCGGATCAAAAACGTTTCCTATGTCGGCGAGAGGATCGACAAGCCCAGCAGGCTTGAAAAATTCGCCGAACGCCTGACATCCCCTTTCCGGCCCTATTGCGTCTTTTCCGATCCGGTATGGGAGGTGGACGAGGACATGGACCTGGATGTTTCGCCGGACACGCTGAAACTGCTGTTCATGAATTTCGTCAGCAATCGCTTGAGCCAGTGTGCCTGCGAGGAAACGTCTTGAAAGAAAGCAAACAGATGCCTTTGCCTGCGCCTTATTATGCCTACGGCGACTTCACCATGGCCTATTCCGTCGTGGTGGACGAGAATATTGCCCTGTTCGAGTCCGGGCATGGCATTCTTGGATACGCCGACACGGGTAAAATGCGATTGTTCGTGGGCGACCCCATGTGCGCCCGCAAGGACATTGACGGCCTGATTGACGCCTTTCTGGAGCATTCCGCCGGGGCACGGATTGTCGGCCTGCAATGTTCCCGGGAAACCGGGGAGGCGTTTCACCGTCGGGGGTACAGCGCCACGTTGATGGGCGTGGAAACCATCCTGGACGTGGCCGGGTTCGATCTCAAGGGCAAGCGCAAGACCAAGGTCCGCAGGTGGATCAACACGGCCAGAAACGCCGGGATCGTGGTCACCGAGGGCAGGGTGGAGGGCAATCTGGACCGGATGCGGGAGATTTCCAGGCAGTGGCTGGAATGCAAGCCGTCCGAGGAGCTGAAGATCCTGCTGCGCCCCATGCCCGACCACGACACGCCCCATGCCAGGGTCTTTGTTGCCGCGGATGACGAGATACAGGGGTTCGTGATTTTTGACCCGATGTTCAGTGATGGACGGGTCACGGGCTACTACGCCGACATCTGCCGGTTCTCGAAGACCGCGCCCAACGGCGCGTTCGACCTGATCATCAACACCGCCCTGGACGTGTTCAGGGCCGAAGGCGTGGAGCAGCTTTCCTTCGGCCTTTCCCCCCTGGCCGATGTCCGATCCTGCGCGATGGACAACGCGGTGGTTCGGGCCATCGCCCGGATCAACTTCGCCTACGGCGAAAGCATGTACCCCTTCCAGGGCATCGACTTTCACAAACGCGCCTACCACCTGGAGCCCCAGTCCCTGCGCAGGCCGGTGTACTGCATCACCAAGGGGCGTGCGCCGGTCATGGACATTATCCGGACCTTCGGCGCAGTGGGGATCATCCCGGCCGGGAACCCGCTGGCCCCGCTGGGGCATGTTGCCAGGGGTGTGATCAGGTCGTGGAAGCGATGAGGGCCAGACTTTTTGTCCTTGACGCATGTACCATCCATGGTACAAAGTGATCCATGCACACGCCGCCGATCTTATCCGTTGTCTTTTTCCTGGCCGATACGGGCAATGAGCCTGTTCGGGACTGGTTGAGGTCGTTAGCGTCCGAAGATCGGAAAATCATTGGCGAGGACATCAAGCTCGTCCAGTTTCGATGGCCCCTTGGCCTGCCGCTGGTGCGCAAGCTGGAAGCTGATCTGTGGGAAGTTCGCAGCAAGGTTGGGCACGGCAATGTGGCCAGGGTCCTCTTTACGGTCAAGGGCAGCCAGATGGCCTTGCTGCATGGATTTATCAAGAAATCACAAAAAACGCCGCTCAAGGAGATGACCTTGGCGCGGACCCGAATGAAACAGTGGCTTGAAGGAGGATAGGCGCATGAACAGACATACCGGCAGCAATTTTGACGAGTTTCTGGAGAGCGAAGGCATCCTGGAAGAGGTTTCGGCAAAAGCGCGCAAACGCCTCATCGCGCTGCAGCTCGCGGACATCATGCGGGAAAACAGGATCACCAAAACCTGCCTGGCCGAAAGGCTGCAAACCAGCCGGTCCCAGCTTGACCGCATTCTCGACCCGAACAACACATCCATCACCCTGGACGCCCTGGAACGGGTCGCCCATGCCGTGGGCAGAAAACTCAGGATCGAGTTCGCCTGAACACTGAACTGATCACGATGAAAACCCTTGACGACCTCCGCCGACAGGAAGAGCGGATCATTGCCAAACATCCGTACCTGCTGGACGTGGATTTCCGCCCTGTTGTCCAATCCGGTTTGACCGCGGCCGAGATCGCCCGGTTTATGGACGACGCCTGGAAGCACACCTACCAGGGCCGGGAGCGGTTCATCTACGACGAGCCGTATCCGCGCTGGGCGTTCGGCTGGAAGGGTTTTGACTCGGATCTGTCCCTTCTTGCCTGCAAGGGCGAGAGACTGGTTGGGTGTGTGTTTTTTACACCAAGGACCATCTCCTTCGGCCAGAGACAGATCGCCACCGGGATTGCGTCAGGCCTGAGCGTCCTGCCCTCGGAAAAGGGCAACGGGCTGGGCAAGAGCATTTATGTGAACGTTTTGAAAAGGGCGTTTTCACGAATGCCCGTCATATTTTTCTGGTTCCACAAATCGCTGAAGCTTCACCACTCCAACTACAGAATCCAAACCAGGGCCGACCGTGATCTTGTTGATTACGGCGACCATGCCTTCAAGGCCCGGGTGTTCGACGCCGACCGGGCCGTGTCCAATTCCGACCTTTTGTTCCACGAAAAGGCGTTCATCAGGCTCTTGGCCCGGCCGCCGCGCAGGCAAAAGGCGACCGTCGAGATCATTGACGCGGGCAATCTGGAAGAATGCCTGGCATTCGCGAACAGCCATGCCCGAAAGCACGACGGCAGAATCTTTGCTCCTGATGAATTCGCCCGCTACGCGGCCTTTGAAGACGGCGGGTTCCGCAGCCTGGGGTTGATCACCAGGTCGAGCGGCAGGACCGGCGGCAAAATTCGGACCCTGGCCGTGGGGTATCCCATACCCACCGAGTTCAAGCGCCGGGACCGGGTGTTCTTCCTGGACTTCTTCATCACCCAGGGCGGCAACGACCTGCCCTGCCTGGAGGGGATCATCAGGGACCGGTTCGACGTGCATACCATCCTCTCCCTCTATCCCGGACACGGGATCAAAAACCTCTTTCTGCCCACCAGAAACGTCCTGGCCCTGAAGGCCGTGGAGTTCCGGGAAAGCCTGCGTCCGTGCAGGCCGATGCTGGTGGATCACAAGTGAGGGGAGCGGTCATCACTGGCCCAAAGCGAGCCAATCCCGATGAGGAAAAGGCCGATTGAAGAGCCGTGTGCGGGTGAATCGCATGCACGGTTCGGAGAGTTTGAGTTGTCAATATTCAAGCTGATTGCGCTCCAAGTGGGTGTTTGGTGGGCGAATCAAACCTCCAGTTCGTACTTTTTCAACAACGCGTAGAAGTGGGAGCGCGACAACTCGGAAATTTCGAGCATCCGGGGGATGTCGCCGCCGGTTTTGCGAATCAGGGTTTCCAAGTAGCGGTGTTCGCTGGCGGCCTTGAACGCCTTGAGGGACGGCAAGTCGCCTTCAAGAGGTGCACCTTCCAGGAAATCCGGTTCGCCGTCACGAACCTCGGGCTTGTCGGCCGTCAGCCGCGCCCGGGTCACCTTGATGCGCAGATCCTTGGGCAGATGCATGGCGTAGAGGAATTTTTCCACGCCCGAGGCCACGAAGGCCCGCTCCATGACGTTGCCCAGCTCCCGGACATTGCCCGGCCAGTCGTAATCGGCCAGGGCGGCGAAGAAATCCGAGCCGAAGACCTTGGTCTTGATCCCGGAAGCGACGCACAGTCGCTGGATGAAGTGGGTGGCCAGGGGCTTGATGTCCTCGGGGCGCTGGCGCAGGGCGGGCAGTTGAAGTTTGATGGTCTTGACCCGAAAGTAGAGATCTTGGCGAAACCTGCCGGATTCGATCAGTTCGTCCAGATTTTGATTGGTAGCGGCGATCAACCGGAAGTCGCTCTCCTGCTCCCGGTTTTCTCCCAGGGGGCGGAACCGGCGCTCCTGAAGCACCCGGAGCAGGGATTTCTGCATGGCCAGCGGCAGTTCCCCCAGCTCGTCCAGAAACAAGACACCGGTATGTGCCTGGCGGACGAGGCCTTCCCGGTCCGCCAGCGCACCGGTGAACGCGCCCTTGCGGTGCCCGAACAGGGTGCTTTCCAGCAGCGTGTCGGTCATGGCCGCGCAGTCCACGACCACGAAAGGGCAGGAAGCCCGGCGGCTGTTGGCGTGGATGGTCCGGGCCGCCAGTTCTTTGCCCACTCCGGTTTCCCCGGTGATCAGCACGTTGGCGTCGGAAACCGCGGCCTGGGCGATGACCTCGAAGCATTCCCGCATGGCCTGGCTGGAACCGATCATCCCGCTGAGGTCCAGGGTTCGTGGCGTGGTCCGGTCGCGTTGCTCCTTGTACTTCAAGGCCCGGTTGATGCTCAGGTTGATGTCCTTGATGGACGCGGGTTTGACCAGATAGTCCCAGACGCCGCCCTCGATGGCCAATTCCGCTCCTTCGGGGTCCCCCTTGCCGGTGAGGATGATCACCTCCGGAGGATTGGGCTGGGCCTTCAGTTCCGGAAGCAGGGACAGGCCGCTGCCGTCGGGCAGGTTCACGTCCAGGAGTAGCAGGTCGAAGGATTCGGATCGCAGCGTGCGGCGTGCGGCGTCCAGGCTTGCGGCCTGGCCCGAGGGGATTTGTTGTCGGCGCAGCAGGCTGGCCATGGTGGCGCGGATTTCAGGGTCGTCGTCCACGATCAGGATTCTCGGCACGGGAGAACGCCTCCAAAGGGGGTGATGCAGGTTGGCGCGGGCATGTTATTGTTCAGATCCTTGGCTAAGTTTGGGATCAGGCTTCTGGCCGGATGCCTGGTCCGTGGCCGGAATTTTGTTCATAACTTTGGAAAGAGCCGCTGACAGATCGGCCTTGTTGAAGGGTTTGGGGAGAACGAGCCGAATATTGTCCGCCGCCTCGCCCATTTTCAGAACATAGCTGCGACCGGAGACCAGGATAACGGGCAGATCCGGACGCATCAGCCCGGTCCGGCGGGCTAAGTCGATGCCGGTCAGGCCGGGCATGTCGTAGTCGGTGAGCACCAAGTCGATGTCCGGTCGCTGTTCGAGGATTTGCAGGGCCTCGTTGCCGGCCTCCGCGGAGAGGACCGTATAGCCGAGCTGTTCCAGGGTGCGGGGCGTGGTGGCCAACTGTTCCTCGTCGTCCTCCACGAACAGGATGACTCCGCTGCCTTTTAGGATGGGTTCGGGACGGGCGGTCAGCGCGGACCGATCCGCCGTAATCATGGGCAGCAGGATGCTGAACGTGGCCCCCTGGCCCGGAGTGCTGCTGACCCGGACCGCTCCTTTATGGTTTTTGACGATGCCCAGGACCATGGCCAGCCCCAAACCCGTGCCCTCGGCCTTGCCCTTGGTGGTGAAGAAGGGGTCGAAGATTTTGTCCAGGGTCTCCGGGGCGATGCCGGGGCCGGTGTCGCTGACGGTGAGCCGGAAGTACGCTCCGGGAGCGATGTTCAACTCTTCGGCGTCAGAGTCGGCGACCCGTGTTTCCTCCAGCCGGATCACCAGTTCTCCGCCAGTGGTCTGCATGGCCTGGAAGGCGTTGGTACAGAGGTTCATGAGCACCTGAGTGACCTGGGTCGGGTCCAGCATCACCGGATCGGTCTTGCCGGCGATGCTGTCGCGAATGACGATGTTGCGGGGCAGGGAGCGCTGGAGCAGGGTCACGGATTCACGGACCAGGGCGGGTAGATCCGTGGGGCGGAACCCTTCCTGTGAGGGACGGCTGAAGGTCAGGATGCGTTCCACCAGATTTCTGCCTCGGCTGGAAACCCGCAGGACCCGTTCCAGGTCCTCGGCCGTGGCTGACTCCGGGTCGATGTCTCCCAGGGCCAACTCCGTGGAATTGATGATTGAGGTCAAGATGTTGTTGAAATCGTGGGCGATCCCTCCGGCCAGGGTGCCGATGGCTTCCATTTTCTGGGATTGCAAAAGCTGACGTTCCAGGTTCATCTCGTGGGTGATGTTTTCCGCGGTGCTCAGGGTTCCGACCACTTCGCCCTTTTCGTTGTGCAGAGGCACCTTGTTGATTTCCAGCCAAGCGTTTTCGCCCTGGGCGTCCTGGACCGCGGTCTTGATCTTGCGCAAGGGGCGGTCATCTTCCACCACTTGACGATCCATCCGGGCCACCCAGTCCACGAATTCCGAATTGGGCAACATGGCCGCGTCGGTTTGGTGGAGCAGTTTGCGAGGCGATTCGATGCCGAAGAATTCGGCGAAGGCCCGATTCGCCCCCAGGTAGCGCTGCTTGCGGTCCTTCCAGCAGACCAGTTGCGGGATGGCGTCCATCAGGATTTCCAAAAAGGAGAGCTGGTGCCGGATTCTGCGTTCCACGGCCCGGCGCTGGATGATGTTCCGGATTAAAAAGCCCAGGACCACCACCAGGGTGAACAGGCTGACCATGATGACCTGAAAGACCTGCTTGTCCAACTCGTAAAAGGCTTCGGGCTCGTTGATGAACAGACTGTCGGCCGGAAGTTGGCGACGACTGATGTCGCGTTGCATCAGCACCTGGTAGTCGAACATGTACTGGTCCACGACCTCGGAGACCACCGGAATGGCCGACGGCGACTCGCCTTCCATGATGCGCAAGGCCATTTGTGCCGTGATCCTGCCGTGGAGGTGTCCGCTGAGCAGGCGTCCACCGACCATGCCGTGACCCAGCAGGAATTCCCAGTTGCTGTAGATGGGCAGGTCCGTGACCTGGGCCACGGCTTCCAGGACCTCCGAGGCGGACATGAACTGACCGCCCACGTTGTGAAAAAAGGGGATGAAGAATAAAAAAGCGTTGCGCGGCAGATCGCGGACCCGTTCCTGGATTTCCTCCAGCGAATATCGTTCCCAGAACTCGAACTCCAGTCGGTCCCCGAAATGGTGCTCAACGGCTTCGATCTGGTTGCGGATGGCCATCCCGGTTATGGACTCGTCGCCGATGACCACCAGCTTGTTTTTGTTGGGATGGATGCTCAAGGCCAGTTCCAGGGTGTCTCGAACGTCGATGTTTTCCAGGATGCCGGTGACGAAGGTCTGGTCGATTTCCTCCGGAGTGACGTCGTTCAGGCCGCAGAAGACCACCGGAATGTCGGGAAAAAGGCGATCGCGGTGTTCGAGGATGAAGTTGTAGGCGTCGTTGTCCGATACGATGACGATGTCGAAGTGCTCGTCGACGAATTTGTCCTGATAGAGCCGGAACAGGGTGTCGGCGATGATTTCATAGGGATATTTCTTGGCGTCCATGTATTCGATCTGGAGTTCGATATGGTACTGACCCTGCTCCAGGCCTTGCCGGATTCCCTCCTGAAGATGGTCCGACCAAGCATACCCGTTGTGATAGGAATTGAGGTAAAAGACCCGCCGTTTTTCCCGACCCGGATCGGGCTGGGAAAAGGCGGAAATCGCCGCGGCAGCCAGGAGCAACCCGCAGAGCGCAAGGGCCGCAAGGATGCGGGGAAGGGGATATCCGTTGAGGATCATGAAGCAGGTTCCTGGATGAGCGGCGTCACTTCGAACATGGTTCCCGCCAAGGTAGTGCTTGCTACGTTGTTTTTCAATCCTTTACAGTGCGGATCCGTGGTGAAAACGTGCCGACGCGACAATTCCCAATCCCCGCTATTTGAGTGACGGATATGGTCGGGCTGTCGAAAGCATCATGAATCCAAAGCATAAGGAGGTCGTGTCATGACGGTCAAAGAGGCCGTTGCGGCCAGACGCAGCATTCGTAAATTTACGGACCAGCCGGTGAGCGAAGAACAAATGGCGATGCTGCTGGAAGCGGCCAGGTTCGCGCCGTCCAGCACCAATTGCCAGCCATGGCGGTTCAAGGTGGTTACAGCGCGAGAGGATGTCCAGTGGCTTTCCGGTGCTCCGACCAAGGGACAGCGCTGGATTGCCGGGGCCGGGGCGGTTTTGGTTTGCTGCGCGGATGTCCAGCGGTTTATCGAGGATTCAGCAACCAATGTGCGCTTTTTGCGCGACAGCGGCGTGCTTCCGCCGGAAATGCTGGAAGGGTTGAACGAGTATCTGAGCCGGGCCGAGAACGCCCAGCCCGAAGTGCTGCGCTGGGCCGCGGCGGCCAATTGCGCCATCGCCCTGACTCAGGTGATGCTCCAGGCCGTGGAACTTGGCCTGGGAACGTGCTGGGTCGGGATGTTCGAAGAGGCCGCGGTGAAAGAGCGCTTTCAAATCCCCGAAGCCATGCCGGTGGTGGCCATGCCGGCCGTGGGGCATCCGGCCGAAAACCCGGAGCAGCGGCCCAGAAAAGGCGTGGAGGATATTTTCCTGTAGTCTTTGCCCAACGTGTTGAATGGACGCGGAAAGCCGCCGAAGCGCCGGGAGAGCGTTTCGGCGGCTTTCATTTTGTCGGAAGCTTCCCGCCGGAATTTTTCGATTCCGGCTCGAAAAGTGGCGGGCATTGAAGCCGCGGGGTTCGTGCGAAATTTATTGGGCGGAGATAAGTCGATAAAACTTGTGATCCTTGTCCACGGCTTCGGAGAAGACGGTTTCCGGTTTGGGCAATCCCGCGGCCTTCCAGGCCAGCAAGGGATCCAGGAACTGCTCACGGACGCAGTCCTTGGGTTGGTGCAGGTTTTTGCAGACCGCCTGCAAAATCGGGAAGGCGTTGAACTTCTGGAAATAGTCGCGCAGAAACTGAAGCATGGCCAACGTCTGCTCGTTCAGTTCAGGACCTCCATGGTGCTTGAGAATCGCCTTGGCCACATCTTCGTTCCAACATTTCGGATCAAGCAAAAAACCGTCCTGGTCCACTTCACAGCTTTTACCGTTCAATTCGAGCTGGGGCATACGAATCTCCTTTCCAGAATTGATGTTCAAGAGGGGTCTGGTTTTGTACTCCGCACCTCCTGCGTAAAATATTCACCACGATTCGGCAAGGGCCACTTCAGTTTACGGCGTGGTGACGACCCGCCTCAGTCCTCTTCCGGCCAATCCCGTGCCAGTTCCACCAGTATCCGCACGCCGAAGCCGGTTCCTCCGGCGATGCCGTGGTCGCCTTTTTTCTTGGCAAAGGCCGGGCCGGCGATGTCCAGGTGGACCCATGGGGTGTTCTCCGGGACGAAACGCTGCAGGAACAGGGCCGCGTGGATCGCGCCGCCTTCTCGTGCGCCGACGTTTTTCAGGTCCGCGACGTCGCTTTTCAGCTCATCCTTGTAGTCTTCCCAGAGCGGCATGGGCCAGCAGGGCTCGCCGACCCGCTCGCCGATGCGTCGGACCTGTTCGGCCAGCGACTCCGGCGCGGCAAAGGCCCCGGCGATGCGCGGGCCCAGGGAGACAACCATGGCTCCGGTCAGGGTGGCCAGGTCCACGATGCCCAGCGGATCGTAACGCTTGCTGTAAGCCAGGGCGTCGCAGAGCAGCAAGCGGCCTTCGGCGTCGGTGTTGATGATTTCCACGGTTTTGCCGGAACAGGTTGTGACCACGTCTCCAGGCTTGACCGCCTTGGGGCCGGGAAGGTTCTCGGTGCAGGGGATGATCCCCACCACCCGACGCTGGTCGTCGCCGTTTTGGCCCAGGCGGCCATGGACCTCGAAAAAGCCGAGCACTGCCGCGGCCCCGCCCATGTCCCCCTTCATCTCCTCCATGCTCTGGCTGGGCTTGAGGGAAATCCCGCCGGTGTCAAAGGTGATCCCCTTGCCGATCACCACCAAGGGCTTTTTTTGGTCCTTGGGGCCAGGCTTATCAGTTGTACCGGGCGTGCCGGGCGTGCCGGGCGCAGCGGGGGCGTTGGGGTGCGTGTCCAGAATGATCAGCCGGGCCTGTTCCCGGCTGGCTTGGCAGACAGCGGCATACGCCCCCATGCCCAGGGCTTCGATTTGGTCCGCGTCCATGACCTCCACGCCGAAACCGTGTCGCGTGGCCAGGTTCCGGGCCGTCTCGGCCAGGTATTCCGGGGTGGCCAGGTTGGCGGGCATGTTCACCAGGTCCCTGGCCAGGTTCAGCCCGTGACCCGTTGCCAGAGCCTTGTCCAAACGATCCTTCAGGTATGCGGCCGCTTGGTCGTTCACCTGGTCGTCCAGCAGGAAGCGTAGCTTTGGGGGCTGGCTGGAGGACTCGTCTTTCTCCGTCTTCAGTCTCTCAAAGCGGTACACGGCCGTCATGGCGGCGCAGGCCGTCTCCTCCACTGCCTGCGCGAGATCCAAAGCCGTGTCCGCCAGGACGTTGGTATTCAGGCCGATGTCGCTCAGTCGCAAGTCCATGGCGCAGCCTACGGCCGCGGCCACGGCCCGGCGCAGTTCCCGCGGCCCGAAGTTCTTGCGCTCGCCCAGCCCCACCAGGATCACGGCCGGGGAAGCGGTGCCGCTTGGCGGGAAAAAATAGCGCACGGACTTCGCTTTTCCGGAAAAGGCGGCCAAGCCGTTGTTCCCGGCCAACCAGCCGCCTTGCGCGGCTAACCAGGTCTCTAGGCCAGGCCAAGTCCGCAAGTCGGGCGATTTCTCAGTTTTTTTTTCGAACACGAAAAAGACCAAGGCTTCGCCGTCGAACTCGCCCTGGAATCGTAAGTTGATATCCATTGATCCTCCTGAGGTGAATGCTCCAAAAAACCTATTTCCGTAGCGCGAACCATGCTTTCCGTCCAGTCGTGCGATTTCGTCCGCACGGGAAAAGCGGTTCGGAATTCTTTTTCATCCCAGCGTATTGAGAAAAAACACCGTATCCATGGAAAAAGGCGAGGGTTGCTTCCGGGCAGGCAGGGTTATGAGCACGATGTCTTTGTTTTTTCCGGGAAAAAGTCGGAAATATCCTCGATTATCAACATTGCGAAGGTGCAATCATCCGGTTACGAACAGATTTCCCTCGAAAACACCCTTCCTCTCACTCCATTGCTCCGGACAATCCCGATCCGCACCGGAGCGTGTCCACTCCATGAGGAGATGATCATGCGCTACGCTCTGCCCCTCATTATTGTTCTGGCCCTGATGAACCTTTACCACGTGCTCAAACCCGTGGACGGGGTCGGCGGGCAGCCGGCGGTCCTGACCAAGGAGTACCGGTTCAGCCTGGAGAAGGACCTCGAACTGCTCAAGGCCCAGGACGAAATCCTGATCCTCAAGATGCTCCTCAACGGCTACCGGGAGAACAAGGGAAACCGGGAAAAAGAGCTGGGCAAGCTTCTTGAGGAAAATTTCGTACTTAAACAGATGATCAACGGCTATCGGGACGCCAACACCCATCGATTACGCCTGACCGCGTACACGGCCCGGCCCGAGGAATGCAACGACGACGTGGACAACACCGCGATCATGCAGACTCCGGTTTCCGGCTGGACCGTGGCCGTCTCCCGTGACTTGAAGGGCTGGCTGGGCAAACGGGTCTATATCGAGGGCTTCGGTGTCCGCCTGGTCAACGACCTGATGAACGCTCGCTACACCAACGCCATCGACGTCCTGGTGGCGGACGTGCCCACGGCCAAACGGATCGGCGTCAGAAAAAACGTCCTGGTAACCCTGGTGGAGCCGCTGGCAACGGACGTCACGGACCTGGATCGGGAATTGGTGGCCTTGTTCAGCAAAGGCTCGCGTATGGAATGACGGCGATTGTCAGGCAGTCAAAGCGCGGACGTGCACCAGCGCGGCGAGGGCCATGGAGTGGAGGTCGTAGCCGCCTTCCAGCAGGGAGACGATGCGTCCCTGAGCGCCGTTTTTGTCGGCGATGTCCCGGACAATGGCGGTCAGCTCAGTGAAGTCTTCAGGGTGCAGGCGGAATCCACCCAGCGGGTCGGCCTCCAGGGCGTCGAAGCCGGCGGAGATCAGCACCAGTTCCGGCTGGAAATCACGGGCCGCGGGCAGGAGGCGTTCCAGGAACGCCTCGCGGATCGGAGCAAGGCCGGTGCCGTACGGGAAGGGGCAGTTGATGGTGAAGCCCTCTCCGGCGCCGTCGCCGGTTTCGTGGGCCGCGCCGGAGTAGGGGTACCAGTTGCTTTGATGGGTGCTGAAGAACAGGACGGACGGGTCGTCGTAGAAGATTTCCTGGGTGCCGTTGCCGTGATGCACGTCCCAGTCCACGATCAGGATCCGCTCCAGCCCATGGGCGATCTGGGCGTGACGGGCGGCCAGGGCCACGTTGTTGAAGAGGCAGAAGCCCATGCCTTGCTTGGGGCGGGCGTGGTGGCCCGGGGGGCGGACCACGCAGAAGACGCTCTTTACGTCTCCCTGGAGCACCGCGTCCACGGCGGTCATAGCTCCCCCGGCGGCATGCACCGCCGCGTCCCAGGAACCGGGGCCGACGTTGGTGTCTGGAAATCCCAGGCTGCGACGGCCTTCCTGGATGCGTCGCCGAACCAGTTCAATATATCCGGGGCCGTGGCAAGAGGCGAGTTCCTTCTCCGTCGCCGGCCGAGGGCGCAACCGCGGAAGTCCCGCGGTTTCCCGATCCTCTTCCAGGGCGCGGACCAGGGCCGTGTAGCGCATCGCGCTCTCCGGATGCCCGGCCCCGGCGTCGTGGACCGCGAAAACCGGGGCGTACAGCAGGGCCGTGGTCATGGACCGCATGGAAGCTCGTTTCTCATGTCGTCGCGACGCGATCAGCCCGTGCTGCCGGGATGCCGGGTCCGCAGATCAGCCGCGGCCTTTTCCACGCCGTCGATCATCTTCCGCCGATTCGCGTGCAGCTTTTCAGCCAGTTCCGGATCATCCAGAGCCAGAATCTGGGCGGCCAGCCAGGCGGCGTTGCGCGCCCCGGCGCTGTCCAGGGCCACGGTGCCCACGGGAAAGCCGGGAGGCATCTGGACCGTGGCCAGCAGCGCGTCCAGTCCGCCCAGGGACGAGGCGGTCAAGGGCACGCCGAGCACGGGACGGGTGGTTTTCGCGGCCACGGCCCCGGCCAAGTGAGCGGCCATGCCCGCCGCGCAGATGAACACCTTGCAGCCCTGATCCTCCAGCTCCCGAACCAGCCGCTGCACCCGCTCCGGGGTGCGGTGGGCCGAAGCCACGGTGAACAAATGCGGGATGCCCAGCGAACCGAGCACTTCGGCGCAGGGGGCCATCTTGTCTTCATCCGAGATGCTGCCCATGAAAATGGCGACTTTGGTCATATCAAGGCTCCTTTCGTATTTTTTGGGGGGAGGTGAAAGAAAAACCGCGTTGCCGCATCCGATAAAAATACCGACGAACGTTCCGCCGAGCATTTATCCAGATCCGATCAACACGGTCTAGAATACGTGAATCCTTTTCGTTCGTCCAATATATGAGGAGCGTCTCAGAGTCCTCGATACACTTCACGGCGATGTCCAACAGCGACGATCAGGACGACAAGCTCGCTGTTTCGAAGTTGATAAACGATCCGGTACCGTCCATGCCGGACCCGATAAAGGTTATCCTGGGCGGACAACTTTTTGGCTGCGGGAGGGATTGGGATTTCGGCCAGTTGATCGATTATCGGTGTGAGTTCGAGTTGGACGTTTCGAGGAAGCTTTGCAAACTGACGAGCTGCTCCAGGGCGAAAATGGACGGTGAAGTTCATTGTCCCAGGCTGAGTTGCTTCTTGAGTTCGCCCCAAGGCACGTCCTCGCCCGCTTCCGCGAGAACGTTTCGGGCCTGCCCCACATCCAGACGGTCTTCCAGCAACTCAAGAAGCTCCAGGTCCTCCAGCGGAACCATCGCGGCTATTCTTTTTCCATGCCGGGTGAGGACGACGCGTTCCTTGGCATAGCTCGTCCGGTTCAACAGATCCGCGAAGTGATCTCTTGCCTGCGCGGTGGTAAGTGTTTCCATCGGTCCATTCCTGCCTTTTTTTGTACAAAAAGTACAAGTGAGCCGTGATCTGGTCAAGCCCACCCGAACACGTTCAGTAAACAGCTTGTCCGGGCGGGCATTCAGCTCCCGCGGAAGAGATCGTGAGGAATCAACCCATAGGGGTATTCTCGACCAAAGCCCAGACTCCGCACGGGCAGCATTTCCCGCAGAAGCCGCAGCCGATGCATTTGTCCGGGTTGGAGACGCGTTCGTATTTGCCGTTGCCCAGGTTTTTTCGCTCGATGGCCGCGGTGGGGCAGACCGCGTCGCACAGGCCGCAGTCCATGCATGAGCCGCAGGAGGAGCACTGGGAGGCGCAGTGCTCCATGTCGTTGTATTCGGTGATCCGGGGGTCGTAGTATTCCAGGGTCATCCGGGAGTAGTCGATGCGCTCCGAGGTTTCGCTGTACTCGATGGAATAGTCCTTGAGCCAGCCAGAATCCACCTGGGGGCGCTTGCCCGAAGCCATTTCGTCGATGGTTCTGGCCGCCTTGCGTCCCGCGCCGATGGCGTCGGTGAGCAGGCCGGGTTTGACGATGTCGCCGATGGCGAAGACCTGGGGGTCGGAGGTCTGGCCCATTTCGTTGACCAGCACGAAGCCGCGGTCCACGGCGATGGTCTCGGGCAGAAAGCCCAGGTCCGGCAGGTCGCCGATGGAGATGACCACGGTGTCCGCGGGGATGACTTCGCCGGTGGTCAGCAGCACGCCCTCCGGGGTGATCTCCTTGGTGAAGCAGGGATACCGGAAGACCGCTCCGGCCCGTTCGGCCTCCTTGCGCTCCTCGCCGAAGGAGGCCGGTTCCTGGATGTCGATCAGGGTGATCTCCTCCGCGCCCAGGCGGTGGGCCACGGTGGCCACGTCGCAGCCCACGTTGCCCGCCCCGATGATCACGAGGCGTTTGCCCACGGGCTGGTTGTCCAGCTTGGCGTTCTTGAGAAAGGTCAGGGCCGGGATGATCCGCTCGGAACCGGGAATGGGAATGGTCCGGGGCTTCTGCGCGCCGGTGGCGATGACCACGTAGTCGAAGTCCGCCTTGAGCTGGTCGAACTCTTTGTGGGTCAGGTTCTGTTGGAGATGCACGTGGGGCAGAACCTTGCGCACCCGTTCGATCTCCGCCTCCAGAACCTCCTTGGGAATGCGCTGCTCGGGAATGGCCGTGGCCATCTTCCCGCCCAAGACTTTTTCCAGGTCGTAGACCCAGGTGTCGTGACCCTTGAGTCGGAGCTGCCAGGCCACGGAAATCCCGCCCGGGCCGCCGCCGATGACAGCCACCCGTGCGCCGCCGAGGTCCGGGAGCTTTGGGGGCTTGGAGGATACCCCCTTTCTGCCCAGCGGAGTGATGTCCACGGGCTGGAGGTTGCCGGCCACGCCCTTGGTGCAGCCCTGCATGCACAGATGGGGACAGAGATACCCGCAGATGGAGGCCGGAAAAGGGGTGAAAGCCAGGGCCACGTCCACGGCCTCGTCCACCTTGCCCTCGCGGATCAGCCGCCAGCGCTCCTGGACCGGCATGCCCGTGGGGCAGGCGGACTGGCAGGGGGCCAGGTACTTGCGGTGCTCCCAGACCGGAACGTAGCGGCGCAGATCCCCGGTGGTGATCAGGGGGACGGGACTCCGGTCCAGGTCGGTCAGGTCGCCGATCATTCCGCCCCGGCCCAGTTCCTTGTCCCAGACGTCGCGATGAAACTGGGCCATGGAGCGGCGCTTGGCCCCGACCTTTTCCATGGGCGTGCGCACGGCGATGCACTGCCATTCTTCGCGCACCGTGAGCTTTTTGAGCAACCGTTTGCGTTTGATTCTGCCCAGGAACAGTTCCATATTTTCGGTCAGCCAAGTCCATTCCTCGTCGGAAATGGGGATCAGCTTGGCGTCGGCCTGGCTGTAGCCGTGGATCGGGCCGCGAAAGAAGATCTTCCCTCCGACCATGCCCACGCAGGGCCGGTAGCCCAGGACGTTGTGCGGATCCTGGGGCTCGTGGCCGCAGATCACCGCGACGCCGCCGGCCATGAACTCGGCGAAATAGTCCCCGGCCGAGCCCAGGACCCAGAGTTCCGGATGGGCGAACCGGGGGTTGTACTTGGTCATTGTCATGCCCCGAGAGCCGATGTTCCCGGCCACCCAGACCTTGCCCTGGGCCATGGCGTTGCAGGCCCCGTTGGTGGCGTAGCCGTGGACCACGATTTCCGCCCCGGCGTTGAGCCAGCCGATGTCGTCCGAGGCCGGACCGTGAATCTCGATGGTCGTACCCGGCGAGCCCATGGAGCCGGTGCGCTGTCCCGGAGAGCCGGTGATCTGAACGGTGACCGGCTTGTCCTGGGGCTGAAAGATCCGTCCGCCGATGCCGTGCTGGCCGAACGCGGCGATTTCCAGATTACACGCCCCGCCGCGCACCGCCTCCTGGATGCGCTCCTCCAGAATCCGGGAAGACACCCGACCAGCTTCGTCCTTGCCGGCGATGTGAACTGTTTTTGCCTTGCTCATTGCTCTGCCTCTTCAGGTTTGTTTTCTCTGGAATCGCCATCGAAATCGTGATCGAAATCGAAATCGACTTCATCATATCCATGGCCCGCCAGGTCTTCCTTTACGCAATACCCTCTTCCGCCTAATCCACTGAGCATTTGGGCCATGCGGTCCAGCTCAACCTTCCGTGCACGGCTTTCGCTATCAGCAAGCGCTTTCCCGATCACCAGAACATCCTGGATCGCTGCGCATTCCAGGGCTGATCCGCGGGCGATTTCAAAGTATCGCCTGCGGTCGGCCTCAGCCGTCTTGCCGTTTCCTTCGGCAATATTCAGCGGTATGGATTGGCTGGCTCGAAGCCATTGATCGCGCGCTGTCCGGTAGATTCCGCTCAGATTGGCGGCCTTCTCGAATCCCCATGCCACATAGCTTATCGAGAGGCGATATACGTCGAGTTTTTCGTGTCCGATGGCCATATTTTTCGATTTCGATTGCGATTTCGATTTGGATTTCGATAAAAGCCAGGTAAAGGCGGCATCGCTAAACCACGTACTTGATCTGCAGCCGTTCCGCCGCGGCCCGGTCCGCGATGCCCAGGGCGTCGGACATGCCGATGGGCAGGGAGGTGGAGCGGCCCAGGGGGGCGACGATCTTTTTTAGTTCCGTGTCAAAGCCCACGTACACGTCCACCACCCGTTCGGCCACCTGTTCCGGGTCTAAACGCCGATACAGGCGCGGGTCCTGGGAGGTGATGCCCTTGGGGCAGCGGCCGATGTTGCAGATGTTGCAGCGGTCGCCCTCGGAGCCCAGGCAGCCGGCCGCGGCCTGCATGATGTACTTGCCGATCTGGACCGCGCTGGCCCCGAGCATGATCAGGGCCGCGGCATTGGCCGCCAGGTTGCCGTTCTTGCCCGTGCCGCCGCCGGCGATGATCGGCAGCTCGTTCTGTTTGCCCAGTTTGACCAGGTTCAGATAGCAGTCCCGCAGATTGGAGGCGATGGGGTGGCCCATGTGGTTCATGGACACGTTGTAGGCCGCGCCGGTGCCGCCGTCCTCGCCGTCGATGGCCAAGCCCGCGGCGTAAGGATTGCGGGTCAGGTTGTTCAGTACGGCCAGGGACGTGCTGGAGGCCGAGATCTTCGGATAGACCGGCACCCTGAAGCCCCAGGCCATGCTCATGGACTGGATCATCTTGGCCACGGCCTCTTCGATGGAGTACTTGGTCTGATGGGTGGGCGGACTGGGCAGGCTGACCCCCGGCGGTACGCCGCGGATGGCGGCGATGAGCTGGTTGACCTTGTGCCACTGGAGCAGGCCGCCGTCGCCGGGCTTGGCACCCTGGCCGTACTTGATCTCCACGGCGCAGGGGTCTTCCTTCATGTGCGGGATGGCGTGAACGATCTCGTCCCAGCCGAAGTAGCCGCTGGCGATCTGCAAAATCACGTACTTCAAGAACCGGGAGCGGAGCAGCCGGGGCGGACAGCCGCCCTCTCCCGTACACATCCGCACGGGCATGCCCAGTTCCTCGTTCAGGTAGGCCACGCCCATCTGCAATCCCTCCCACATGTTCGGGGAGAGCGCGCCAAAGCTCATGGAGCCGATCATCAGCGGATAGATTTCCCGTACCGGCGGCATCCAGCCATTCTCCCGCCGGGTCTTGAGGGCCTCGGCCGGGGGCAGGATGCGTCCGATCAGGGTGCGCAGCTCGAACTCGTGGCGGCCGGCATCCAGGGCCGGGTCGGTGAGCATGGAAATGCGCATGAACTTGATCTGATCCAGAACGCTGTCTCCGGCATTGCGCCGACCGCCCCGGGTTCTGGGCTGCCCCCCCCGGTCGCGGTGGAAGCGGAGCAGGTCCGTGGATTCGGACTTGTGGGGCTTGATGGCGTTGTTCGGGCAGACCATGTTGCACATGGCGCAGCCGATGCAGGCATAGGCCGGGTCCGTGCGCTGGCGGATACCGTAGTAGATATTGGAGGTGGACGAGGGCTTGTCCTGCTGACCAGAGGGCTTGTCAGGCGTCCGCTTGTCCAGCAGGCCCAGGGGCGGGGTGAAGATGGTCCGCTTGCGGAACGTCCCGAACTCGATGGCGTTCACTGGGCAGACCGCGGTACACCGCCCGCACAGGGTGCAGGTCTGGATGTCCCAGTCGATCTGCCAGGGCAGATCCCGCTGGCTTAGTGTTGACGGGGTAACGGCTGTGTTTGCCGGCATATTCGTACCTCCTGACAGTCCGGCGAAACAATGGCCGTGTCAAGGTGCATGGGTTGAAAATCCTTGGACTTGTCGCGATCCGGAATGGCCGCGTCCAGGCCGCAGGCCTCGGAGGAAAAGGCGTACAGTCCGGGCCGTCCGCCGACGATTCCGGGCCGTAATTTCTTGCGGTCCTGGACCATGAACATGGTCTTGTCCGGCAAACAGCCGATCACGCAGTTCGGGCCGTCGATGATCAGTCGGCGGCAGGCCTGTTTCATGGTGTGCAGAAAGTCCCGGTCCGGATGGGCTTCCAGGTCGTCATCCTGGAGCGGGGTGATCACGTGCTTGTAGGCTTCCAGGCTCAGTCCGAGACCTTTCAGGGTGAAGTGCAGGATATGGGTGAAGACCTCGGAATCGGACTGGTATCCTTCATATCCCGGCACGCCCTGGCTGCCCAGGTACTCCTTGATGGGCACGAAGGCCGTGTTCTCTCCGTTGGTCATGGTGGAGACGCCCTGGATGAAAAAGGGGTGGCAGGCGTAGAGATTGATCCCGTAGTTGGTGTTCTGCCGGCCCTGGGCCAGAATCCGTCCGGCATACACCTCTTCCCGGTCCAGCCCCAGATAGGCCCCGATCTCCATGGGATCGCCGACCTCCTTGATCATCAGCACGTCCGGCCAGAAGCTGAAGACAACGATGTCTTCCTCGGCCTGGCCCATGTGGCGCAAAGCCAGGCGGGTCTTGGTCAGTTCCTGTTCGCGCACGGCCGGGGCCAGATCGGCCCAGGCCGAGGGCGGTTCAAAGACCTGGGACAGATAGATATCCCGTTTCGGGGTGCCCGGTGGCGGGGATTCCTTGGCCTCCAGGGTCAGGCGGTATCCGGGCGTGAAGCCCTGGCTGGACATGAATTCTTCCATCCGGCGCAGACCCGCATGGGTGAAGATGCCGGAAAGGATGGGCAGGTGCTTGCAGTCCTGGAAGGGACCGGCCAGGTCGGTCAGAAACAGACCGATTCCCGAACCGTCATGACCTTCCTTCATCACGTCCAGCGCCTCGATGGCCCGCATCGGGGAGATGGGGACGGAGCTGGTCAGGGAGAACAATCGGCACATGGATTCTACTCGTGGGGCAAGAGGGGGAGAGATGGGCATCCGGATCGCGGTCCGGATGCGGACCTGGGTTCAAAAAAATGACAATTTTTTTCAATTTGCTCTAAAATGACAACCAATTTTTTATTGATGATACAAAAATGTAGCTTCAGGGAGACGAATAAATGGCAAAGCGGCCATCTGTCAACGCTCCACAACCAAAAAAAACACGCACTACCGCATTTTCAGAGTACAAGACCAAGTCGCCTCAGGCATGCTCGACGAACTTTAATCCGCGTGGATACTAGCCTGAGAGGACGTAAAAACGAATTCTTTTCGCGGTCGGAAATGACGACTTGCCATTTTTGAAAGGTGTGTAATGAATGCGCAAGACCATGGCAAGGGATTTGGGCCATGGATTGGGAGGGCGGTGAAGCAGGTCGGTTACGGGGAAGGTTTGATCGGCGAGAGGAGTGCGGGGGGGAGATTCAAGGGCTGGGCCGGTTGTTCCGGCCTTCTGTCCCTATGGGCCCGTCTCCCGTGGACCGTCCGGCCGAGGGACGCGAGGGCGATTGGGTTGGCGGGACATGATCTTGATGCCTTCGGAGGTGAACTGTTTGATTCGGGCGATGAATTCCCGGGGATCGTCCCGGCCCTGGGCGATGTCCTCCAGGGCTTTTTCCCAGACATGGGTGATCTTGGCCGAGGTGAGATGGGGGACGGTGGATTCCACGAAGTCGATCAGGGTGATCCCGGTGTCCGTGGCGATGAGGCGCTTCTTGTCCCGGCGGACGTAGCCGCGCTCCACCAGCAGTTCGATGATCGCGGCCCGGGTGGAGGGTCGGCCGATGCCCACGGCCGGGGCGGGACGGGATTGGTCCTCCAGGCCCATGAGGGAGTTCAGCGCGGTTTCGCGATCAGATCCCGGCTCGGCGCCGTTTTCCGCACTTGTCGGGTTGTCGCCCGCTTGCGAGCCTGAAGTATCGAAATCCCCCCGCTCCATGGCCGCCAGGAGGGTTTTTTCCGTGAAATGGGATGGGGGCTTGGTCTTGCTGGCCTTGACCTCGGTGGCGTCCACATGGATTGGGCTGCCTTGCTCCAGGGCCGGGAGGACCACGTCGTCGCCCTTGCGCCAGGGCTCGGCCACCAGCCAGCCGGAATCCAGGAAGACCTTGCCAGCGGCCTGGAGCTTTTGCCCATCCACGTCCAGAAGCATTTTCGTGTTGCGGACCCCGGCTGCGGGCAGGAATGCGGCGATGAGCCGTCGGGCCACCAGGTCGTAGATCTGTTTCAGGCGCTGATCCATGCCCGAGGAGGGCGTCTTGCCCGTGGGCAGAATGGCGTAGTGGTCCGTGACCTTGGCGTCGTTGACGCAGGCAAAGGATGCTCCGGACTTCAGGCGCTCCAGGGCCAGGTCGGTCAGGGGCTTGTAGCCTTTGGGCAGGGCGGCCAGGCGCTGGGGCATTTCCTTGAAGATTTCCTGGGTGATGTACCGGCTGTCCGTACGCGGGTAGGTGATCACCTTTTCCGCTTCGTAGAGCTTCTGGGCCATGTCCAGGGTCTGTTTGGCCGAAAAGCCGTACTTGGCGTTGGCCTCTTTCTGCAGCGCGGTCAGGTCGTAGAGCAGGGGCGCGGCGATGGTCACGTCCTTCTGCTCCAGGGTCGCGACCACTCCGTCCAGGCCGTTCACCTTGGCGGCCTGGTCCTGGGCCTCCCGCTTGGTCTTGAACCGGTCCGCGGCAAAGTCCGGCGGGGCCAGAACCTGGGCCGGAAAGGGCTCGCCCTGGGGAAACTGCGGGGAAGAGAGCGTAGCCGTGCAGGTAAAGAAGGGCTCGGAGACAAAGGCGTCAATGGCCTTGCGCCGATGGACCAACAGGGCCAGGACCGGGGTCTGGACCCGGCCGATGCTGAATTTGTCCCCGCCCTTGATGGTGTAGGCCCGGGAAAAGTTCATGCCCACCAGCCAGTCGGACTCCGAGCGGGCCCGGGCCGAGGCGGCCAGGTTGTCGAAGCGCCCCCCGGGTTGCAGTTCGGCGAAGGCCTTGCGGATCCCGGCGTCGGTATTGTCCAGAATCCACAAGCGGCGGAAAGGTTTGGCGCACCCCAGGTAATCGTAGAGGTGGCGAAAGATCAGCTCGCCTTCCCGGCCCGCGTCCGTGGCCACGATGATTTCGCCCACGTCCTCCCGGGCCAGCAGGCCGCGCAGGATTTCAACCTGCCGGGCGGTGTTCGGCAATTCCTTGAGCAGGAAGCGCTCCGGAAACATGGGCAGCGTGGCGAAGGACCATTTCAGCCAGGCCGGGTTCTGCTCGCCGGGAAAGGCGTAGCCCAGCAGATGGCCGATCATCCAGGACACCACGTAGCGGTCGTCCTCCAGAAAGGCCGCGGAACGGGCCTTGGCCGGGGCGATTTTGAGCACCCGGGCCAAATCCCGCCCGGCCGAGGGCTTTTCAGCCAGGATCAGGGTTTTCATCGGAATTGTCGCGGATCGTGGTTCAATGCCCGATCCACTTCAGCCGGTACAGGTCCCGCCGTCGGCTCTTCATGTTTCGCACGCTGCCCTGGCGGCGCAGTTCCTTGAGCAGGTCCAGGTCCACATCCGTGATCAGAGTGGTTTCCGTGTTCGGGGTGGTTTCCGCGGCAATGGCGTCGTGGGGAAAGGCGAAGTCCGAGGGGGTGAAGATGGCGGACTGGGAGTACTGGATGCCCATGGTTTCCACCTTGGGAATGTTGCCCACGCTGCCGGAGATGACCACGTAGCATTCGTTCTCGATGGCCCGGGCCTGGGCGCAAAGGCGCACCCGCAGATAGGCGTTCTTGGTGTCCGTCCAGAAGGGAACCAGGAGGATGTTCGCGCCGCGCTCCACCAGCAGCCGGGCCAGTTCCGGGAATTCGATGTCGTAGCAGATCAGGATGCCGATCCGGCCGATGTCCGTATCAAAGGTCTTCAGCGCCTCACCCCCGGTCAGGCCCCAGGAGCGATTTTCCTCGGGCGTGATGTGCAGCTTGTATTGGGCGTCCCAGGTTCCGTCCCGGCGGCAGAGAAAGGAGACGTTGTACAGTTTGTGGTCCCGGTACTCCGGCACCGAGCCGCTGACGATGTTGATGTTGTAGGCCAGGGCCAGGCGCATCAGCTCCTCGCGCAGCACCTCGGTGTACTCGCCCAGCCGACGCATGGCCTCGGGCGGACTCTCGTCCTCGTACTGGGCGATCAGCGGGGCGTTGAACAGTTCCGGAAACAGGACCAGGTCCGTGCCGTAGTCTGAAACCGTGTCCACGAAGAACTCCACCTGCTGCTGGAAATCGTCGAAGGACGCGAAGCGGCGCATCTGCCACTGGACCGCGCCCAGCCGGACCACGGTCTTGCGTCCGCCGATGAGTCGGGTCTTGGCCTCGTAATAGATGTTGTTCCATTCCAGGAGCACCGCATTGCCCTCGGACTGGTGATCCGTAGGGTAGTAGTTCTTGAGCAGCCGCTTGATGTGGAAGTCGTTGGAGAGTTGGAAGGACAGCACCGGATCGTAGATTTCCTTGCGCTTGACCCGGTTGATGTATTCCTGGGGGGTGATTTCGTCCTTGAACTTGCGGTATCCCGGAATTCGCCCGCCGACGATGATCCCCCGCACATTCAGCTTTTCGCAGAGTTCCTTGCGGGCGTCGTACAGTCTGCGGCCCAGACGCATGCCCTGGTATTCGGGATCGACGATGATCTCGATGCCGTAGAGGTAGTCCCCCTCGGGTTCGTGGTTGGACAGGGTTCCGTCGCCCACCACCTGCATGTAGGTGTGCTTGCCGACATAGTCCGCGTAGTCGATCATCATGGTCAGGGCCACGGCCACGGCCCGGCCCTTGTCCTCAATGCAGATCTGTCCTTCGGGAAACCGGTGGATCATGGCCTCGATCTGGGATTTTTCCCAGGGAGTGTCCACAGTTCGGTAGACCCGCTGCATCATGGCCCGGACATCGGCGTAGTCCTCGGCGTGCAGGTTGCGCAGGTTCAGTTTGTGGGAGACGGTTTTTGACATGGTGATAGCACGTTCTCTATTTAAAATGGTTTGTCGCGGGGTGTCGGGGTCGGGAGTGAGCGGTTTTTGGTTGGACCGAAAGGGTTCCGCCTGTGCTTCCTTACAAAAGGAGCGCGGGCCGGGCAAGGGGAGCGGATTGCCTCGGTTTCACGATTCGAATGCGTCGAGTTGGCGCAACGCTTACAGCCGTGCCGCTTTACTTTCCCCGGAAAGTGGATATTGTCCGGCCTTGCTCTTGCGTGATTGGAATTGAGCATCTTCTTTCGTCGCCTCCATCGGCCCCCTCTCGCCGGTCAGAGTCCAGCCCGAACGAATTCTCGAGCCCAGAGCTTTCCCCTACCTCGCCGAAGTTTCGGCACGCAGTCCGTATCACGCCGTTTTGCGGATTTTCATCTCTTTTATTTTGGAGTTATTGTGAATTTTGAAGCCTTTGCGCTGGATAAGCGCATCATGGTCGGCGTTTCTCGCGCCGGATACCAGGTCCCGACCCCCATCCAGATCCAGGCCATTCCGCCGTTGCTGGAAGGGCGGGACGTTCTCGGTTTGGCCCAGACCGGCACGGGCAAGACCGCTGCTTTTGCCTTGCCTATTTTACAGAAACTGCTCGCTCTGGATGTTCCCAAACAGGGACCGGTCCGGGTTTTGGTCCTGGCCCCGACCAGGGAACTGGCCGTGCAGATCCACGAAAACTTCGTGGAATTGGGCGCTGAAACCGGGATGCGCTGCGCCGCGGTCTTCGGCGGAGTGAACCAGAACCCCCAGGTCAAGAGTCTGAGCCGGGCGACCATCGTCACGGCGTGCCCTGGTCGTTTGCTGGACCTGATGAACCAGAAGCTGGTGGATCTGTCCAAGGTGGACACCCTGGTTCTGGACGAGGCGGATCGGATGCTGGACATGGGCTTTGCTCCGGACATTCGGCGCATCGTTTCCCGGTTGCCCGGCAAGCGCCAGACCATGCTTTTTTCCGCGACCATGCCCGACGAGATCCGGAAGTTGACCCGTGAGTATCTGCGCGATCCGGTGGAGGTGAAGGCCGAGATCACGGATCGCAAGGCGTCCATCTCCCATGCGTTTTATCCCGTTCCGGGCCATCTCAAGGCCGGGCTGCTGGAAGAACTGCTGCGGTCCACGGACCACGAAACCATGCTGGTCTTTACCCGGACCAAGCACCGGGCCAAGTCCCTGGCCAGAAAGCTGGAAGGCAAGGGCTGGGCCGCCACGTTCCTGCAGGGCAACATGTCCCAGAACCGGCGCCAGGAGGCCATGATCGGCCTGCGCACCGGCAAGTACACGATCATGGTGGCCACGGATATCGCCTCCCGGGGCATCGACTGCGAACGGATCACCCACGTGATCAACTTCGACATGCCGGACACCACCGAAAGCTATACCCATCGCATCGGCCGCACCGGTCGAGCCCAGCGCACCGGGGAGGCCCTGTCCCTGGTCACCCGTGAGGACGACGAGCAGGTCCGGGCCATCGAGCGCAAGTTCGGCGGCAAGATTGAACGCCGAACCCTGGAAGGCTTCGACTACGCCGCACCCGGCAGCGTGGAGCCGGAACGGGACCGGGACGGCGACCGTTCCCGCCAAGGCCGATCGTTTCACGGTCGGTCCGGTACGTCGCGAGGGATGTCTCAGGGCCAGTCCCAGGGTCAGTCCCAGGGTCGGTCCCAGGGCCAGTCCCAGGGCCAGTCCCGGGGCCGGTCCCGAGCTGGGGCTGAAAGCCGGGCTCGATAGATTCCGTCGCGAATTCTGAACCAAAAGGCCCCGGAGTGATCCGGGGCCTTTTTGTTTTCGTCTCCAGAATCGGAACGTTCGGGGCGGCTTGTATCCGGGCCGGCGGGCCTGGGCCATTTTGTTCTCTGGCAAATATCCATAATTTCGGAGTGGAAGATTGCAGGGGGGGCAAGGAGAACCTCCAAGGGGGGGCCGGCAATCATCGAAATCGCTGTCGAAATCGGAATGTTGCCAGAAATCGATTTCGGTCACGATTTCGATTTCGATACCGATCCAGAGTGCCCGTGATTCGATAACAAAAATGCCCTGGTCGGCGGGTCTGGGCTGGTTGTCATTTGCAGACCGTCGCGGTAGGCATTCGAGTGCGACGATATCTTTTATCAGCCGGTGGAGGCGGGGGGGATGATGGGTGGGAGATGCACCGTGCCGCGAGGGATCGCGGTTTTTGATCCGATTCGCGGAGGCGTGAAAGGCCTCGCCAAAAGGCTTGTCTGGCTGGGACTCGCCCTGAGCCTGCTTTTGGGGGGCATTCCTGGAAGCGCGGGCATCGCTCGGGCGGAACAGGGCTCGCCGCGCACTTTCGGCTATGAAATGTTCGACCGACACGGTTCGGTCATGCTGCTGATCGAGCCGGAGTCCGGGGTGATCATCGACGCCAACCGGGCGGCTGCGGATTTCTACGGGTATCCCCGCGCCCTGCTCCGGACCATGACCATCCAGGACATCAACGCCTCATCTCCCGAGGAAGTCCGCCAGGAGCGGGAGGCAGCGGCCCGGCAGGACCGCAACTACTTCGTCTTCGAGCATCGCCTGGCCGACGGCCGGATCCGGACGGTGGAGGTGACCTCCTGGCCCATCAAGTTCGGCGACGCCACGGTCCTGTTCTCCATCATCCAGGACGTCACCGACAGGGCCGAACTGGCCGCGGCCATGGAGCGGCGGACGAAGCATTTCTTCTGGTCCCTGGGATTGGGCATTTGCGTCCTTCTGGGCATCATCGCCGTCCTCGTCCACGTCCTGAGACGGCGCAAACAGGCCGTTCTGGCCCTGGACGCCCAGGCCCGCTTCCTGCACACGATCATCAATTCCCTGAGTTATCCCTTTTACGTCATCAACGCGGAGACCTACGCCATCGAACTGGCCAACCGGGCCGCGCTGCCCGACGGCATGCCGCCGGAGGGACTGACCTGTCATCGCTTGACCCACCAGGTGGATCATCCCTGCCACGGCCTGGAGGAGCAATGTCCGATGCGGATCGTCAAGCAAACCGGGAAGCCGACGATCGTTGAACATACCCATCGCGACCAGCAAGGCGTCAAGCGCATCGTCGACGTCCACGCCTACCCGATCTTCAACGAGGCCGGAGAGGTGGTCCAGGTGATTGAATACTCCCTGGACGTCACGGACCGGCGCAAGATCGAGGAAGCGTTGCAGCAGGCCAATGCGCGGCTCGAGGAGGCCATGGGGCAGGCCAAGCGCATGGCCATGGCGGCGCAGGCGGCCAACGTGGCCAAGAGTCAGTTTCTGGCGAACATGAGCCACGAGATCAGGACGCCCATGAACGGCGTGATCGGCATGACCGGCCTGCTCCTGGACATGAATCTCACGGAGGAGCAACGCGGCTACGCGGAGATCATCCGGACCAGCGGCGAAAGCCTGTTGTCGCTGATCAACGACATTCTGGACTTTTCCAAGATCGAGGCGGACAGGCTGGACCTGGAAGAGGTGGATTTCGATCTGCGGGCCGCGGTGGAGGATACGATCCAGGTCCTGGCCCACAAGGCGCACGAAAAGGGTTTGGAACTGGTCTTGCGGATCGACGCCGAGACGCCCACCCTGCTGCGCGGCGATCCCGGCCGATTGCGGCAGGTTCTGTTGAACCTGTGCGGCAACGCCATCAAATTCACCGCCGTCGGCGAAGTGGTGACCGAAGTCGCCCTGGAGCGGACCACGGAAGACGGCGTCCTGATCCGGTTTACGGTGCGGGACACGGGCATCGGTATTCCAGAAGAAAAACTCGCCGAGATTTTTGATCCTTTTCATCAGGTGGACGCCTCGGTTTCCCGCAATTTCGGCGGGACCGGCCTGGGGCTGACCATCTCCAAGCGGCTGGTGGAGATGATGGGCGGCAGCCTGGGCGTTGAGAGCACGGAAGGCCAGGGCTCCACGTTCCGGTTTACGGCGTCCTTGGGTCGGCAGGAGCGGGAGGCCGACGCGGCTCAACCGTCCTTGTTCGGCGACATGCGGGATGTTCGGGCACTGATCGTGGACGACAACGCGACCAACCGGCTGGTGTTTCGGGAGCAGCTCAGCCGGTGGGGGTTGCGCTGCGATGAGGCCGAGGGGGCGGAAGAGGCGTTGGCGGCCTTGCGCCAGGCTCACGCCGGGGGCGATCCGTTTCGGGTCGCCCTGCTGGACATGCAAATGCCGAAAATGGACGGCGCGAACCTGGGCATGGCCATCAAGGCGGACCCGGGCCTGCGCGACACCGTGCTGATCATGCTGACCTCGTTGGGGGTCTATGGCGACGCTCGGCGCATGGATGAGATCGGCTTTGCCGCGTACCTGCACAAGCCGGTCAGGCAGTCGCAGCTTTTCGACTGCCTGCAGACGGTGCTCACCGGCCCTGAATCGGGACGCCCGCTCCAGCCTGCCCGGCCCTTTGATCCCGAAGCCGGGCTGGCCATGGAGACGGATCGTCGGCGACGGGCGCGAATCCTCTTGGCCGAGGACAATCCGGTCAATCAGATGGTCGCCGTGAAGATCCTGGAACGGCTCGGATACAAGCCGGACGTCGTCGCCAACGGTCGGGAAGTGCTCGAAACCCTGGAGAGCCGGAGCTATGACCTGGTCCTCATGGATGTCCAGATGCCGGTCATGGACGGGCTGGAGGCCGCGCGGGAGATCCGTCGTCGGGAGACGGAAAGAGATGCTGGAATGCTGGAATACGAGGATGCCGGAATTGAGAAGTCGGGAAGAGGCGCTGATACTTCAGCCTCTACAGAGCAGTCAGCGCAACAACCCGTCTTGGACAATACTCCCCCATCCTCTCCCAATACTGCATTCCAGCATTCCAGCATTCCAGAATCTCAGGAGACGAGAATCCCGATCATCGCCCTGACCGCCCACGCGATGCAGGGAGACCGGGAACGATGCCTTCAGGCCGGGATGAACGACTACCTGAGCAAGCCGTTGCAGCCGGTGGATCTGCTCCAGATGCTGCGCAAGTGGCTGAAGCGCGATGACGACGAAACGTCGGGCCGGGCATCGACGCCTGTGCCGGATACCGCGCCGCCAGACGCTGATTCAGACGATCCGGGCGTTTTGGAGGACTTCGGCGCTGTTCAGACGGACCGCTCGGCGTCCGTTCCGGTGTTCGACAGGGCGAACCTCATGGAGCGCATCGGCGACGATGAGCAGGTCGCCAGGCAGCTGGCGGCATTGCTTCTTACGGATGTGCCTCGGCACCTGGATGAACTGGAGACGGCTCTTGGCGACAAAAATTCGACCACGGTCCGGGAAATCGCCCACACGGTCAAAGGCATCGCCTTGAACTCCGGGTGCCTGGCCTTGGGGGGGGTGGCCAAGGAAGTCGAAGACGCCGCGACCCGGGGCGATCTTGGACGGCCCGGCGAATTGATGCCCGAGTTATGGAAGGAATTCGATCGGCTTCGGGAAGTTCTGCGGGAAGAATTCGGAGAAACGGCCTAACGGCCCGGAAGGACCGGGGTGCGCGGTTTGTAGGGATACGGCGCGCCGTGCTCCTACGTTTTCGAGGCCGCGGGCTCTGAAAGGGAGGAGGACCGCATGTTTGGAAAGAGTTTCAAGCTGTTTGAGGCGTTCGGCTTTGAATTCAAGGTGGACCCGAGCTGGATCGTCATCGCGGTGCTGGTGACCTGGTCCCTGGCCGTGGGCTTTTTTCCGCACGTGCTGGAGGGCCTGGAACCGCTGGATTACTGGAAATTGGCGCTGATCGGCGCTTTTGGCCTGTTTTTCTCCGTCCTGTTCCATGAATTCTGGCATTCCTGGGTGGCCCGGAAATACGGAGTGGAAATCCGGGGCATCACCCTGTTCATCTTCGGCGGCGTGGCCGAGATGACCCAGGAGCCCAAGACCCCGCAAAGCGAGTTCTGGATCGCCATCGCCGGCCCGCTGGCCAGCCTGTTTTTGGCCCTGAGCTTTTATCTGATTTACGACTCCGGCATCCGCTTCGGCATGGGCGAGGCCCTGAACAGCGTGTTCATGTACTTGGCCCTGGTCAATCTGATTCTGGCGATTTTCAACCTGATCCCGGCCTTTCCCATGGACGGGGGCCGGATTCTGCGGGCCGCGCTCTGGAAGTTCAAGAAGGATCAACTCTGGGCCACCCGGGTCGCGACCAACTTCGGCATGACCTTCGGCCTGGTCCTGATCGGGCTCGGTCTGCTGAACGTGCTTACAGGCAACCTGGTCGGCGGCTTGTGGTACTGCCTGATCGGCTTTTTCATCCGCTTCGCGGCTCGGAATTCCTATCAGCGCATGGCCGTGAAGCAGGCCCTGGCCGGAGAGCGGGTCAGGGCCTTGATGAAGCCGCCGCTGACCGTTACCGGCGCCATCACCTTGCAGGAGTTGGTGGAGGACTATGTGTATCGTTATCATCACAAGTTCTACCCTGTCCGGGACCAACACGGCGTCCACGGATGCATCACCACCCGGCAGGTCGGGGAGGTGTCCCGGGAAAAATGGCCGACGACCCAGGTCCGGGAGGTCATGAATCGCTGCTCCCTGGTCAACACCGTAGCCCCGGAAGAGGACGTGGTGGACGTGCTCCAGAAGATGAACGCCGCGGGCTTGAGCCGGATGATGGTCATGGAAGGGCAAAATCTGGTGGGGATCATCTCCCTGAAGGACATCCTGGGCTATCTCACCGCCAGGATGGAGTTGCAGGGCGAGCAAGGACTCGGGGAGTAACAGTCCGCTGAAAAACTCCCAATTGCCGCGTCGCTAAAAAAAGTTCAAACTCTCACGTATCAGGACATACGCTTCGACCTTGAGCTTTTTTTGCTCCTTGCACTTGGGGTTTTTGAGCGGACTGTTGAAGAACGACTTTTTTGATACGCGGATGGATGTGGTTATGGAAAGAACATGGCTGGTCGGATTTTCAAGGGAGCACGCCGGGGTGATGCGCGCCGCCCTGACTCTGGGACTGGAGTTGTGCGACCTGAAGATCGATTTTGTTTGTGAAATGTTTTCAGCGCGGCACGGGGGCAATGTCGAGGGCGAAAGCAGGATGGCCGAGCGCTTCGACCGCAAGCCGGAAGATCCAGCGTGCCTGGCCTTGCGGGAAGCCTTCACCCGCCTGGTTCAGGCAACCGCTTCCGCACCGGCGAGCGCCGAGGAAATCGAAGACCTCGCGACCTGCCTCGAAAAAATCCAGGCCGCGCCCGTTGACGCCGAAAACCGGGCCTCGGCAACGTTTTCCACCGCCGAACTGTCCAGCCTGCGGACAGCCTGTGAACTCTACGCTAGGCTGGCCATCGGGCAGGGTTGGGCCGTGGCCGGTTACCTGGGCTGTCCCGAGGACGCCGCCCAGGCGGCCCAGGCCTTTGACCAACGCTTCAGGGAAATCTTCTTCCCCGAACTGCGGGGCGACGCCTACTACGGAATCAACAGCCAACTGGTCCACGACAACGCAAGGGTGGCCTGGGACGTCCTGCAGGTGGTCCGCCGACACCTGGCCTTCCACGCCCTGGGCAAGGTCGTCGGCCGGGACAAGCGAGACGTCCAAACCATGGAAGGCCCGGATTTCGACGACCCCATGCAGCGGTCGCGCCTGGAATTGATCCGCTGTGTCCCGGAAAATCCGTAGTTATTCAGATTATCACCGCGGCGTCATCGAGCCGAACCCGGCGAACATATCCGTGATGCTCTTGAGCAACGCGCCGTAGCCGGGCAGGAGCTTGGTTCCTATCTCTTCCAGCGTCATGCGGAAGCTGTTCACCATTGTTTGCTGGCACTAGTGTCCCAACATTGTCATTGCCAAGACATGTATTTGTTTGAAATTAATGGATTAATAGGAGTTTTTGCCATGTAACGACTTGAAAGGCTT